>JAHFGK010000184.1 GCA_023247475.1 Candidatus Omnitrophota bacterium | reverse complement strand
TTCAAAAGAATATATAAGAAGATCAAGAATAAGTGAAACTGCAATAAAAACGGTCACAGAAAAATACCCAGAATTTTTGCTTAAATCTAGAGAAAAAGCCCATGGTCTGTATCCTGACTTAGAACAGGATTCAGATGAATTTAGGCTAAGAGTCCTGGAAGAATTTCACAGTGATTATGGCGATAAATTAAATTTTGACTTTAGAACTGATGAAAATAGAGTTTATGAAATTGGTTTAGTTAATAATCAGAACATTCAACTCACTCAGGAAGAACAGATCGAACTATTAAAATCACGCGGCAGATTCTACTTCGCTGATGCTGCCGGTCCCGAAAAATGGATACAAATTTTGAGTATGACGGGTGCATTTTCCCAATATGAAGGAGATAAAACTGATTCATTTTTGCGTACAGATTCGCCTCTTGGAATGATTAGAGCAACTTTGGGTGAAATCAATCAACCTGAACAAGAAGTAGTTCAACAAATGCTAGAGATCATTTATAAAGAATCAGGCTCAATTGGAATAACATCAAGAGTACTGCTTCAAGAAACTAAAGACTGGATAAAAAATAGACTAGCCGCCTCATTATATTCAATCAGAAAACTTCATAAGATGGGAGTCGACTTAATTCCAAAAGAGGAATATATGGATTTTGTGAGCAAAATGAATAAAAAAATCGAATTATTTAAAGATTAAATAGAAAAAAACGCCCTATGCCAAAAATAACTAAAAAAGAAAAAATCACCTTTTCGGGGTGAGATCGATTGTAATTATTTCTCCCTTTGGCACAGGGCGCGATTATTCCGATCTCCTTGCGGGGTAAGAATCCCGGTTAAACGCTACTCAACAATAAATCGCCAGATACCATCGAAACACCCGATTGTAACAGTCCGAATGTATTCGTTTTGATTTGGTCGGATGTTTAGCGCGAATGCTCCTGGCATTGTTGTTTGATATAAGTAAGTCTCTATCAGCATATCCACTGACCATATAGAGGGTATAGTCTGTATCAACTTACATTGCGCATCTATACGTAACGTATCTGCTCCTACTGTGATATCTACTGAAATAACTACGTTGTTTGATTGGTAACCAGTCAAAGTAGTCTTTATTGTAATTCCCCAAAACGCATCAGCAAATACTTTTTGGTTTTCTGCCTGCGGAATGACCTTCCACTGCTCCATAGGAGGAAATTTCCCTAATTCCCTTACTTCATATGATCCTCGAAATTTTGGAGTAGCTTTCGGCGCTGGTGTTTGCGTAGCTTGCGCTGGTACGCAAGATGCAACAAACAACACAAGCAGTATCAATGCTTTACGCAAATTATTATTCATCTCTTTGTTTTTCTCCTTGTCTGCTCCAACAGAATATTTTCCGGGGGTTGCAACCTTATTTACCCAGAAATCTTTCTGTGGTCCGTTTTATCTCATAAATTAACCATTTCAGGATCTGATTATCCCTAAAATGCCTCGCGTTGTTAATTATTTTGATACGGTTTCCATTTGGAGCAGGCAAAACAGGAAAAAAACTTCCTGTCCTCTCTGCTCCAGGGAAACCATTTTTGCGAGACATTTCCCCGCATTGTTAAAGAACAAAATATTCCACAAAAAACCCTTCGCAATCGAAGGGCAGTAGAATATAACGAATTATATCACGAAAGTCTTAACTATCGCCTCCGCATCAATCTCCTCATATTAAAGGTAAAGACCAAAAAAATAGAACTGTTCAAATCTATACATATCCCTCTTCCAAATCTGTTCAAATCTATACATTTAACTCTTTTGCTTTTTTCACAATCGCCTCCGCATCAATTTCCTCATATGCCATAAGTTCTGAAGCTTTTCCCGACCTTGGCTTCTTGTAAACTGCAAGTTTATGGATCTTAACTCTAGAATCATCAGCAAAAACATTCAAGACTGCATCTCCGAGTCCCCCTTCACTCCAATGATCCTCAACAGTAATGAAATTAGAAGTTTCTTTGGCTAGTTCTTTCAGAGTTTTCTCGTCAATCGGCTTGATTGAATAGCAATCAACTACAATTGCCTCAATTCCTTCTTTGGAGAGTTCTTCCTGTGCTTTAAATGCCTCAAAAAGCGTTATCCCGGCAGCAATAATAACTAATTTGGATTTTTCAGCCATAGGCTGATCGGCCTTTGGCCGAGGATTCTTTAATCTATGTACTTTGCTCCCCCCGATCTTAAATTCCTGCGCGTTATCATATATAACCCTCATCCCCGGTCTCGTCGTCCTGATATAGCTTATTCCTTTATGATTAATCATCTCCTCAATAAGTTTTTCTGTTGAAACAGCATCAGATGGATACAAAACTGCTGATCCGTGAATTGACCGGAACATTGATATGTCCTCGAGTCCCATCTGTGACGGCCCATCCTCGCCGATTGACACTCCGGCGTGGGATCCGCAGAATTTAACGTTCGCCTCGCCAATTGACGCCATCCTGATCTGATCAAAGCCCCTGGTCAAAAAACAGGCAAATGATGATACAAATGGTATAAACCCGAGTCTCGCCATCCCGACTCCTACCCCCACCATATTCTGCTCGGCAATAAACATTTCAAAGAACCTGTCAGGAAAACTCTCCTTGAATATCTCTGAATAAGTCGAGTTCTTCACATCCCCGTCAAGTGACACAATATTCGGATATCCGCCTCCCAATCGCTTCAGAGCATTCCCGTATGCTTTTCTCGTAGCCACTTCCTCCCCCAATTTATAATTTAATTTCTGGATTATACTTTTATTATTTGATATTGGATAATTGGATAATTTGTTAATTGGTTTATTTATCTCTCCCCTTATCTCCAAATCCACCTCTCCCAATTCTTTCAGTGCTTTTTCCAGATCTTCCTTCCCAAGCGGCTTCCCATGCCACCCATCTTTGTTTTCAAGAAAAGATACTCCCTTGCCTTTAATGGTCTTAGCTATAATGGCAATAGGTTTCCCGTCAACTTTCGATTCGTAATTCTTAAATCGTAAATCGTAAATCGTTTTATAGGCTTCCTCAATTTCTTCGAATTTATGTCCATTTATAGTTATAGTTTTCCATCCAAAAGCCGCGAATCTGTCATTATAGGACTTTACGTCCCATCCAAGACTGGTTTCCTGACTCTGACCCAGTCTGTTGACATCAACTATCGCCGTTAAATTATTGAGTTTGTAGTAGGACGCCAGATTTGCCGCTTCCCAGACTGACCCCTCCGCCATCTCCCCATCGCCAAGTAAAACAAAAACACTAGGTTCTTTTTCATTCTTAAATCGTAAATCGTAATTCTTAAATCTATTTTTAATTGCCAGTGCCATCCCGACTCCAACTGACAATCCCTGTCCAAGGCTTCCCGTTGCCGCCTCTGTAAACTTAAATCTCGGTGTCGGGTGCCCTTCAAGCGGGCTGTCAAATTTCCTTACTGTCAATATCTCCTGTGAACTAATCTGTCCTGCCGCCAAATATAAAGAATAATATAAAGGCGTCGCGTGCCCTTTGGAAAAAATAAGCCTGTCATTTGCTGGATTATCCGGATTTTTAAAATCAAAATTATAGTGGTTACCAAACATCAATACTGTCAACAGATCAGCCGCCGAAAGCGACGAAGTCGGATGACCGGAACCGGCCGTAGTTGATGAAACAAGAATATAATAGCGGATAAGTCTTGCCAATTTTTCGATATTCTCTAAATTCATATTTTATATTTATCTTAAATCTTAAATCGTAAATCGTAAATCCCTATGAATAGACTTGATCAGTTTTTCGAGGCTGAATTTGTATAGATTTGGCTTGTTCTATCGGTCCAAATCTCTTAAAATCTTTATCTTTTCTTCAATATTGGAGCTTTTAAATAAATAAGAATTTGAACATATTATGGTGGCGCCAGCCTCAACCGCCTTTTTGGCGTTAATATCATCCATAGCTCCATCAGTTGCTATCGGAAGATCAAAAAAAGAATCTCTGATTTTCTTGATTTTTACAAGCGTATCCTCTCTCATAGGCTTGCCCGAAAACCCGGCGTCAATTGTCATTACCAGTACTGCATCAAGATCCTCAAGATATGGTTGAATTTTTTCCAAATTTGTCGGCCCGTCAATAGCAAGTCCCACCTGACAATCATATTTATAAGCTTCAGCCATAAAATCTTCTGCCTTTCCCGATTCAATATGGGCATAAAACCTCTTAAAACCAGCATCGACTAATGGTTTGATATAAGAACCAGGGTCTTCTGCCATCAAATGCGCTTCCAGTTTTATCTTTGTATCGATGCTCTTAAGTTTAAGGGGATCATAAAAAGTCGTATTGGGAACAAGTATTCCGTCTGCAATATCTATCTGCGCCCACTCAACAAGTCCCTCAACAAGCTTGATTTTTCTCTCAATCTCGGCAAAATCTTTCTCGAGTATTGAAGGCACGACTTGAATCATAATTTCATGATAAACGAAAATTTCTCTGTTGAAAATATAT
>JAHFGK010000025.1 GCA_023247475.1 Candidatus Omnitrophota bacterium | reverse complement strand
GCGGCCGCCCAAGCGCCTTAAAGTCGAGCGCGGTGTGCCCTTTATTTATTATGTCCGTCCGGAAACCAATCTTTCCAATGACCGCACCATGCGCATCGACTGCGGGTTTAAGTTAAACTGGGACATCCCGCCGGAAAATCACATTCCTGATCAGGCCCGTATCGTGCGCTCGGACAAAAAAGACGGCCGCTACTATCTCTCTTTGTATAAGGAAGGCAAGGCCTTGCTCTACACGTACCCGGCCAATATCCTTAATGTTGTCAACGGCGATACCGTGGATGTGCGTATCGACGTGGGTTTTGGCATAGGCTTAAACGACCGCCTGCGGCTTAAATGGATAAACGCACCGGAGCTAAACACCGCCCCCGGCCGCTTGGCCAAATCGTTTTTAAGCGAACACTTGACCAAATGCCCCTACGTTGTCCTGCGCACGACAAGGGAAGAAAAATTCGGCCGCTGGCTCGCTGATGTCTTCACGATCCCCAACTGCACCGACCCCTACAAAATCGCCGCCGGAGGGGAGTATTTAAATCAAGTCATGCTTGATAAAGGCTTGGCGGAGGTGTATCAATGATTTACACGGTACGTGTCGCCGGAATTTTCGCCATTAATGTCAAATAATCCAAAAAATTGTTATATTTTAATTGCAGGGATTCCTCCCGTTGAGACGCCTGTTAAATTGGCTTCCGGAGTGACAATTCGTCCACTTACATGCGATTTAACGGTCATTGATTTGGCAGCTTTAGGTGCCGTCGGTTTTCAAGAATGGGCTGTTTTAGGATCATTAGCAAACCAATGTAAGAATGAAATTGAATCTGCGCACGATTCTGCTGTAACACCTGGATATGATGCTGTAGGACGAGTATGGCTTGCCTCCACGCTGCTATCATTACGTGGTTTTGATAATAATTTATGTCTTGCATATAATACATATTCTTGGGATTTGGTCGCAGGACGAGTTGCGTCAGCTTCCAGACCAGCACGTTACCCACAGTCAGATAAGTTACCGAAATTTATAGGCGGATTATTAGATTTTCATTTGAGAGTTTGGAATGAAGGAGATATTAACAGACCATTAACAAAAGAGGATGCAGATTGGGTTAATTATTATTTTAATCTTTTTAGTGAATTAACTGCTAATAACGAAAATTTTCGGCTTGCACTTGAAGCTGCTGTTGACTGGAGATTCTTTAAAGACGCCAGATCAGCAATAGCTCGAATATGGTGTGGTATTGAAGCGATTTGTGGGGTTAGCAGCGAACTTGTTTATAGAGTGGCTTTGATATGTTCTGCTCTTTTGGAGGAAAGAGGTGAAAAAAGATTGAAACGTTTTGAAGCTATTAAGAAATTATACAATTACCGTTCCAAAGCAGTTCATGGAGACGCAATACCAGAAGAGCAAATTTTGAATATTTTGTTTTCATCCTATCATTTGCTTCGTGATCTTATTATTTTAACAGGAGATAAAGGGCACGTCCTTTCTGATGCAGATTTCAATGAGGCAATTTTCTTCTAGGTGTTTACGAGAATATCTTTCGATAAAGTAGTGATTATTCCAGACTCTTCTGTTATTAGCCAGTTGCAAAACTCGTCCACCAGCGGGGGGAGTTAAATTGATAAAATCCATTGTGAGTGATATACTTGCAACGGGTTTTTATTTTATTTAGGAAAAATATGAATAAACTTAGTTTCATTCAAACATCTTATAAGGGAAGCAGTTTTGATGAGTTTGCCATTGATGGCCGGCCTCTTTCAACAATTATTGAAACGCAGGATGGTTATTGTCCTATTTCCCGTAAGCAATCTTGGGCCGACAGCGATTCCAACGATTACTTGAAATGTTTGATGTTGAAGATGAAATCATCGCTAAGCTCAGGTCGACCAATTCTTTATTATCTTTGCAAACACTGCGGAGATATAAACTGTGGAATAATTTCTGTTAAGGTGGAAGAAATCGACGATTTTATAATTTGGAAGGATTTTCAAGTTGAGCACAATGCAGAAATAACCCCGGTTAAGTTTTTAAAAACTTTACGTGGTCCGTTAAGGTTTTCTAAAAAAGAATACTTTGAATTGTTAAATTCTAGAATGCACGGATAATAATTTAAAATAATTTTTTTGTTCTGCTCGCTAGTTGCAAAACTCGTCTAAATGGGGGAGTGGTTCGACTCGCTTCGCTCGCTCACCACAAGTAAGTTGATTCGTGGCTTTGAGTGAGCGAAGCGTTTCTATTTAGCGAAGCGAGGAGAGCCATCCTGAGCGAACGAGTGTAAGCGAGTGAGTCGAAGGACAGAGTATGTGGTATGTATACATCATAGAATGCGAGGATAGTAAATTATACACTGGTCTCACAGACGATGTCGATCGTCGATTCAAAGAGCATCAACGCCAAGGATCTCATTTCACCTCATACAATCACGCAACGAAACTCTTGCTTAAAGAACCTTTTAAAGATAAGCATGACGCCGCCAAGCGTGAAAAGCAAATCAAAGGCTGGACGCGAAGAAAAAAGTTGGCCTTGATTAAAGGTGACTTGAAACTGTTAAAAGAATTATAATTCCCACAAACGGGAAGCCCTCGCGGGGGAGTTGATATTAAAAATGGGTCACCCACGGGTGGCCTATTTTTGTATATATGCTTACATAGGTATAAAATTTATTTATTGACTTAATGCGAGAAGCATATACAATAGCGCATGAGTAAATCAAGAAGAAGAAATCTAATACCGCAAGGAGGAATATTTTTCTTGTGGTTTTTTTTCGTTCTGTCATTGTTTACTCAACTTTAGTGAAAGGAGGGTAAACTAATGGCAAAAGGAAAAGTAAAATGGTTCAATGACCAAAAAGGTTATGGATTCGTAACTCCAGATGATGGCAGCAAAGATTGTTTTGTTCATCATAGCGCAATTCAGGGCGACGGTTTCAAGTCGTTAAGTGAAGGACAAGAAGTCGAGTTCCAAATCGGAGAAGGCCCCAAAGGTCCTCAAGCAACAAATGTAGTAAAGGTGTAATTTCAGTGCAGGTAAGGCCCGGCCATTGTGCCGGGCCTTATTTTTTACCATCGAGACATACCCACACCGTCTATTGACTCAAACTCCGAATAGTTTTTAGTGTATGACCAGTTGCGAAACTCGTCCAATAGGGGGAGTAAAATATAAAGCCCATCGTTAAATCGCGATGGGCTTATTTTTTAAGACTCGACAAGATATTAATTTTTAAATCTCTCTGCGCGATGTTATCGACATTGTCAACGTCGAAAGATCGGCATACTCAACAGCACTCCCCACCGGAATTCCTAAACCTATGCGTGTGATTTTCACACCCGTGGGTTTCAATTCTTTGGTGATATAAAGCGCAGTCATCTCGCCTTCGGTGTCGGGGTCGGTGGCGATCACCACCTCTTTAATATTTTCTGCTTTAACACGGTTGACCAATGCCGCAATCTTCAAATCTTCGGGACCGCGTCCTTCGGTCGGTGAAATGGCACCCAGCAAAACGTAATAATGCCCGTTAAATGTCCCTGTTCGTTCGATCGCAATCAAATCTTTGGGATCTTCCACCACACAAATCATTTTCGCATCCCGCGCGGGATTGCGACAGATATGACAAATTTCCTGATCCGCAAAATTATTACAAATTTCACAGAATCGTAACCTTTCCTTTAATTGGACAATACTCTCGGCCATTTCTTTCGCTTCTTGCATGGGGTTATTGAGAATCCAAAAGGCCATGCGCTCGGCACTGCGCCGACCAACGCCGGGAAATTTTATAAATTGTTCAATGAGATTTTCGAGTAATTTGGGATAAGACATTTTGTTGAAAGTTACCGGTCACATGCCACAAGACACATGCAAAGCTCTTTTATCGGAACCTGTGCCTTGTATACTTATTCATTCATTATGCCATTTGTTAACCACTTTCCCTTGAAATTTCTCTAGCGCTGTTTGAATGAACGGCTCTTCATCCGGTGGTTTAGTTTCCGCAATGATTTTATATCCAATAATTATTTTAGTTCTTAATTTCTCTGAAAAAATTTTTTCCACCAATGCCTGCGTCGCTTTATCTTCCAACGATTCTTTATGAAAGGCCAAATGATTTGGGAAACCAATGATTAATTGATTCCCGTTGAACTCATACGGGTGCCCCTCTTGTAAAAATGTCGCCACCGACATTTTTACCCGACTTATAGCGTACGTAATCGCATCCCAAGAGCGTCGAATTCTTTCTAAATCAATTGGATAAGATTGTCCCCCCTCTTGCCCCAAATTTTCTTCAGGGGTATTGACTAAGGAATCATCTGAATTTGGATTTGGTATTGAGAAATCCACCTGCCCTTTTTGGTTTTTTAAAACTTCAACCGGAGAAAATTTAGAGGGGCTGACGGATTTCACGGTAACGCTGTCCGGTACTTCGCGCAAATGGACAATTCCTCCTTTTGATATTTCTTCCTTAGATTCCTGATCGGGCGAATAGATTAATTTGGCAAAGGCAATTTCAAGTGGCATTCGTAAGGATTCCATCGTCCGGGAAACCTCCTGAGCTTCAACAAATAAATCAAGGGCATTAAGAATCTGTGTTAGCGAAAATTTTTGTGATTGTTCTAAGAGCATATCTTTAATGGTGGCTGTATAATCCACCAGTTTCCCTAAGGATTTCCCTCCGACTTTAATGATCATTAAATTTCGAAAATGTTCGGTTAAATCGCGGCTAAGCTGTTTGATGTCTTTACCTTGATCAATAATCTCATCCAAAACCTGCAAAGCTTGGGTGCAATTTTTTTGACTTAAAGCGTCCGCTAAATTAAACAAAAGCTGTGTCTCCACTTTGCCCAACATAGAAAAAACATCTTGGGTTTGGATTTTCCGGTCGTTAATGGCGCTGAGTTGATCCAAAATACTTAAGGCATCGCGGAAACTTCCTTGAGCGGCCTTGGCTATCGCATAAAGCGCTTCTTGATCAACTTCCAGTTTTTCTTTCTTACAGATATCCGCAAGTAATTCTGCAATGGTTTTGACTGGAATGCGTTTAAAATCAAAGCGTTGACAACGCGAAATAATCGTCGCGGGAACTTTATTGATATCGGTCGTGGCAAAAATAAATTTTACATGCTCGGGAGGTTCCTCCAACGTCTTTAAGAGTGCATTAAAGGCTTCCATCGTGAGCATATGGACTTCATCCACGATATAAATTTTATATCGACCATAATTTGGGGCAAAGCGAACGTTTTCGCGTAGAGTGCGAATTTCATCAATACCGCGATTGGAAGCGCCATCAATTTCTAAGACATCGAAGCTAGTACCGTTGGTAATTTCTTGGCAAGCGGGACATTCGCCGCAGGGCGTAACGGTTGGGCCTTTACGGCAATTCAAGGATTTGGCTAGAATTCGCGCGCAGGAAGTTTTTCCTATCCCTCGTGGTCCGCAAAATAGATACGCATGTGCGATCCTTTCGGATTCAATGGCCTTTTCCAGAAGAGTCGTGATATGTTCTTGACCAATGACTTCATTGAATTTACTTGGCCGATATTTTCGCGCTAAAACAAGATATGCCATAGAGTGATTGGGATTTTTTTTAATTTTATTTGATCGAATGGTATTCTATCACAGAAAAAATATTTTTCGAATTTAAATTGGCATCTTTTCTAATCGTTCCATTGAATGTTGGGGTTAAATAAATTCGATTTGATAATTACAAATCTCCATACCGTTATGACGTTGTGCCTCGGATAAAATATTCTGGAGGCATTGATCCAAATAACGGTTGTCATTACCAATCATCGCAAAAGCAAGTGTGGCTGTTTGCCATTTATCCTGGTCATCCAATTCGGCAATCGAAACATTAAATTTATTGCGGATTTTGTCCTTTAAACTTTTCAAAACCATGCGTTTATCTTTAAGCGATTGGGACATGGGGATGTGAACATCGATATACAGCACGGCGATATGTTGAGTAAATTCGCGCATTTATCGCAACGCCGCCCCTAAGGCTGAAGATAACTCCGGATAATGGAACTGATATCCCGAGTCCAGAAGACGTTTCGGCACAACCTTAGCTCCACCGATAAGAAGTGTCTCAGCCATTTCTCCAAATAAAATTTTAAGTCCCCAGGCTGGGACCGGGAATACGGTGGGGCGTCGAAGAATTTTACCCAGGATCTTGGTGAATTCCGCATTGGAAACCGGGTTTGGTGAGACAATATTGACCGCTCCATTTATCACGTCGTGCCTTAACAAATGCACAACAATCGCGGGAATTTCTTCTAACGCGATCCAGCTCATCATTTGCTGTCCCGAAGCAATGGGGCCGCCCAGCCCAAGTTTAAAGATCGGCAACATTTTTGCAAGCGCGCCGCCTTTCGTTCCTAAAACAACGCCAAAGCGGATATTCACAACACGTATCCCCGCCTCCCTCGCTGGAAGACATGCCTTCTCCCAATCAACGCACAATTTCGCCAAAAAATCATTGCCGGCCAAACAATGTTCATCGATCACATCGTGCGGAGCATGATTCCCATAATAACCAACGGCTGAGGCGGATAATAAAACTCTGGGAATTTTCTTTAATCTAACGAGGGATTCACAAAGAAATGTTGTTGTCTTGATGCGACTGTCATAAAGAATTTTCTTGTAAATAGAGCTCCAGCGTTTGCCGGCAATATTAGCACCAGCTAAATGAATAACTGCATCGTAACCTTCTAATTTATTGAGGTCAATCTCCTGTCGCTCAGTATCCCAAAAAATATATTCGGGATTATTCAATGATAATTTAGTTCGAACGACTCGAGAAAGGGAATGTCCTTCTTTAATCAAGGAGGAAATCAGGGCAGAACCAATCATCCCGGAGGAACCTGTGATCGCGATACGCATAATCCAACTAAGTCATATTAAAAATTTTTATGTGCTTGAACTGACGCTTTAATTTTAGTAACTAAATGGTATGTTACCGTTTTAAAATTCCATTGTCAACATTTCAAAGGAATCTTTGACCGTTCTTGTCGTCCCAAGTTTTATTGCGCAGGATTTTGACGTAGCGATAACACAATGCGTTTTCTTTCCAAATCGACCTCTAAAACAGTGACAATCACACATTGATGGACTTTTACCACGTCCTGTGGGTCGCGAACAAAATGGTCCGAGAGTTGGCTAAGGTGAATCAGCCCATCGTGATGAACACCAATGTCAACAAAGGCACCAAAAGCCGTAATATTAGTAATGACACCCGGTAACTTCATCCCGGGTTTAATGTCTTCGAATTTTTCAATACCTTCTTTAAAACTGAAAATATGTAAAGGCTCTCGTGGATCGCGTCCGGGTTTTGCCAATTCGCTGAGAATGTCGTTTAGCGTGGGAAGTCCCACTTTATCCGAAATGTATTTTTCTAATTTTACTTTTTTACGCAAATTTTCATCCGACATTAAATTTGGGACGGAACAATTTAAATCGTGGGCCATCGCATCAACAATCGGATAACTTTCGGGATGTACCGCGCTGGCATCCAAGGGGTTTTTCCCTTCTCTAATACGCAAAAATCCCGCGGCTTGTTCAAAAGCTTTCGGCCCTAAACCCGACACTTGGACTAATTCTTTCCGTGCCTGAAAAGGGCCATATTGATTGCGATGCTCAATAATCGTCTGTGCGCGACTAGGCCCTAAACCAGAAACATAAGTTAAAAGTTGTTTACTGGCGGTATTGAGTTCTACTCCCACGAGGTTCACACAACTGACGACAACATCATCCAGACTACTTTTCAACAAACTTTGATCCACATCATGTTGGTACTGCCCCACTCCAATACTTTTGGGATCAATTTTGACCAACTCCGCTAAAGGATCCATAAGCCGTCGTCCAATTGAGACAGCACCTCGCACGGTGACATCATACTTAGGGAACTCCTCCCGTGCCACTTCGGAGGCCGAATAAACGGATGCCCCACTTTCATTCACAATAATAATTTTAATTTCTTTAGACAGATCAAGGCCACGGACAAAGGTTTCTGTTTCCCGGCTGGCGGTACCATTACCAATGGCAATGAACTCGATAGAATAACGTTCGCACAAATCTTTGACAATGCGTTTTGCTTCGTTTCTATGTTGCGATTCTATAGGAAAAATCGTATCCGTATGCAATAATTTTCCCTGACGGTCGAGGCAGACGAGTTTGCAACCCGTCCGATATCCCGGATCGATTGCCATCACACGCTTCTGCCCCAATGGTGAGGCCAGCAGAAGTTGCCGTAAATTGTTCGTGAAAATTTGAATCGCTTCTTTTTCCGCTCGTTCTTTAATCGCTAAACGAATTTCCGTTTCTATGGATAAAGAAAGTAAACGTTTATAACTGTCTTCTATTGCCATTCGCACTTGCGCAGATGCCCCCCCACCTTCTTTAATGAATAATTTTTCTAAGATAGTTAATGCTTCTTGTTCCGGAGCGATGACACGCAACATCAACACCGTTTCTTTTTCTGCACGACGAACCGCTAAAATGCGATGCGAGGGAACGGTTTTCACCGCCTCTTCCCACTCAAAATAGTCTTTGTAATTTTCTCCTTCCTTCTCCTTGCCTTTAATGACTTTGGATTTGAATATCCCTTTCGCAAAAAATAATTCTCTGATTTTCGCCCGGGCTTCGCTGTGTTCATTAATCCATTCGGCGATAATGTCACGCGCGCCACTTAAAGCGTCTTCCAGTGTTTCCACTTTCTTTTCGGGATTAATAAAAGCCGCTGCCTCCTTTTCCGGATCAATATTACCTTGAACAAAAATTTTTTGAGCTAATGGTTCTAGTCCTTTCTCCTTGGCGATGATGGCGCGCGTACGTTTTTTGGGTTTAAAGGGGAGATACATATCCTCCAAAACATTCATGGCCTCGGCCGCTAAAATCTTTTCTTTTAACTCAAGGGTGAGTTTACCCTGTTTCTCAATGGATTCCAAGATGGTGGCTCGACGTTTATCTAATTCTCGAAGCTGATGAACCCGATCCCGAATCGCAGTGATGACGACCTCATCCAGACTCCCTGTTGCTTCTTTGCGATAACGAGCGATAAATGGAACGGTGGCTCCATCCTCTAAGAGAGAAACTGCCGCCATGACACCTTTATTAGGAATATTCAATTCTCGAGAGATTTGACTAATATGTGATTTGTTCATATCAATCGATTATATTTAATAAGATAATTGATCTTTGACAAAAATCTTAAGGAAGGATACAAACGAGCAGATGATGATATGGGTCGAAAAAATTTTTTGCCCTAATACTGAAGTCCAAATTGAATCCCATATTCGGTTGAATTATTTTCTGGTTCCAGGCCATAACCTACGGCTACACCATTATAAGTGATCGATGAGATCTCGGAATCTTGGATTTTCCAATACCGAACAAATGGCTCAACAAAAAAATCTAATCGTTCGCTTCGTCGCATAACTTTTATAGAACTTCGCCACCCTTTTCCTTTCTTTTGCTCATTTTCAACCGCATTTAAACCGGCGATCGCATCCCCTAAATGACTTTTTTGTTTTCCTCCTAAAAAAATATCGTATTCCAAGGCCAATCCGGCGGTCCAACCATTACTAAAATCATTCTTAATCTCAAAGCCAGCCGGCAGATAAACATAACGCGATTCTCGTTCATATCCAGCAGCCCCAGTGGTTGTTGTACGCCCCCCAGAATCGTCGTTAAGATATCGATACCCTATGCCCACATAAGGGGTAATGCGCGAAGCATCAAATACCGGAAAATCATAACCCGCCACTCCACGAAATTCAAACATATAATCCCGGATATCATCTAAGGATCCTGTACCTTCCGATTCATAATCGACAGAACCATAACTAAATTTACCATCTACACGAAACATATTAATTTTGTTAGTATCGGAAAAGGCATCCTTAAGAGAATGAATATGTTGATTCTCGGATAAACGGTACGTATACTCCCCAAAGACCCCGTACATCATCCCTTTATCTTTAATAAAACCGGGTTCACGATACGCAATCCACGAGAGTTCTGTTCCCAGCTCAAGTTTTGTTAATGGATTATTCCGCTCTAACAAGTGATATAAGACATCGTCTTTTCCCTGCGTTCTTTCGCCTTTAAGATTTGTCTGGTAATCATCGGCGCTTTCTTCTGCTTTTAAAGAAGTTTCATCAACAGACATTGGTTCTTGTGAATGATAAGAGATTCGATCCGTTGTAATACTTAATTGTTCCGAGGCTCTATTAAGGGCTTTATTAATAATCTCATGGCGATTGGAGGATTGATTTTGTTTCTCTTCCAGGGAATAACAAACATCCTGCCAAGTGACGGGTTGATTTCTTTGGAAGTGATGTGCCACGCAATTTAATTCTCGCTCAATAACGTATTCTCGTTTGGGCGAATCACCAGCGAAGACATTCAGGGGAATAAAAAGAAAAAAACAGATAACGACCGATAGAGCAAGGTAAAGTTTTTTTATCATTATCGTAGAGGTTCTAAGTTTTATTTTTTTTCATTTCTGGAAGATAGCTGTATTATAGGGAGATAATATGGAAGGAGCAATTCTTTTTTCAAAAATTTTATTAATTCTTTGTAGGTCCTTTCCATTCAGCCATAAGTTTGCCTTTAATGGTATATTTTTTCTGATTAACAAGATCATTATTCGTGTATGCATTCTCATTCCTTAAAAGTCCATTTTCAAAGAATTCGCGTTCGATCCCATTTTTTTGATTATCGGTATAATTCGTGGTTCTTTTTAAAACACCGCTTTCATAATATTCGGTACTGGTTCCTTCTAATTTATCATCTACAAAGCAGATTTCATTGTGCAGAGCTCCTCGAGGGTTATAGATTTCCATCACCCCATTGATAGTATCATTGTAATAATTTGCCACTGCCTTCAATTGGCCATTTTCATAATAAATTTTCACTAGGCCGCAGCATTTACCCTGACGATAGGTGACCTCTCGACTCAATCTACCGTTATCATAATATTCACGACTTACACCATCTAATTGACCATTCTTGTAATTTTTTAAAGAAATCAATGTGCCATTTTGAGAATATCTCCCATCAAGACCATGTCTTTTCCCATTTAAAAAAGTCTCGGTACTCGCTATTTGACCGCGCTCATAGTAAACTTTTGTGACACCATCGACTCGATCATCCTTATAATATTCGCTTCGTTGGATTTGACCACTTAAAAAATATTCTGTGTGCTGGCCTTGTTTCTTATCATTTTTATAACCCTCGATTACTTTAAGATTCCCATCAGGGTAATATTCCTTAAATTGCCCCTCTTTCTTGTTATCGTGGATTTGACCCAATAATCGTAGCGTACCATCTTCATAATATTTGGTTAAATTGCCGTGGGCTTTACCATTTTTATATTCAATCTGTGACATTATTGGACCACTTTCATAATAATCGCGTGCCAACCCCACGAGCTTTTCTTCCTTAAATGCTCCAGCCTCATATAATTTCCCACTTTCATAAAAAATTCTATAAGGGCCATCCTTGCGGCCATGCTGATAAGTAATTTCTTGCTTTAATTGTCCTCGCGGATAATACTCTATTTCCACCCCTTGCTTTCTGTTATCCTTATAAAATGATTCCAACCGTACTTGTCCTGTGGGATACAATTCCTTATGCCAACCATTCTTAACGCGATCACAGCCATAGTTCGCACAAGGGAAAATAAGAATGTTTAGTAAGATTATTTTTACGATGGGAGATTTCATCAATCGACTTACAATGATATTATCAATATTTCTTATTGGAGTTTTTCCAAAACAATCTGGCGAAGCAGAACCTCGGTCCTAGGAAGTTCAAGGCGTAAGCACTTGAACAAAGTAGAGCGGAGAGGTCGGGACTGCTTCGCTCCAATACTTTCGTGTTGGAGCTTCGCAGGACCTGCATCCAACCGTTCCTTCGAAGCCAAATGCGGAAGCCCTTTGGCGAAGAAGAACGGAGAGGTCGGGACAAGGGATGCTTTATATTCAAAATGCCCATTTCACCACCACATTTACCACCAAATAAGAGAGAATCACCCATTTATTTATTCGCTAGTGCCCATTTTTCTAAATGATTCTCATAAAAATGTGCATAGATTTTCCAAGGGAAATCGGCATTTTTATCAAACTGTTCAATCCAATCACTGAATTTTAAAGGGGTGCCGATGTACCATTCCCCTGGACAAGCCCGAAAATTTTTTGAGACTATCCACGGGCGCCAAATATCTTTATAAAATTTCTGCGTCTTCTTAACGGCCATGAACTCAATCTTCGCCATCTTAACGATAAAATTCTTTTTATTTATTTTTTTCTTGTAAGCACTTTGAATCAACCTCTGAAATTGCAAGTAATTGGCGATGTTATTTAATTCAAAAACGGCCCTCGCCCATAACTTTTCGAATGCTAAATTACCAAAACAATTCTTCACTCGTATATAACCTCTTTCGGATTTGCATGGATACACATGATCCGCTGTTGCACCGTGGCAAGGACGTCTTTTGTTCCAATCAATTGTTCCTAATAAATCTTCCCCGGCAAACTTTCTAACCGCCCATCTTCAGACAACATCATGTTTGTTTATAAATCTACTCATATCGGGCCTGTCTTTTAACATATTTCTGACCTGTAATTCTCCATGCCGAACAGCTTTTTGAGATAGTTTTTTACGCATTGATTTTCTTCTTCGTTTAATCTCATTTCGGCAGAAGATACACCCATACCCCGGATGTCAAAAAAGTCACGAGCGGCCACCAGACCCAGGGACTCTTGATAGCCAACTGCTCTTGCAACCCAAGAATTGACTCCTCTTTCTGGTCATTCGTTTTCTTGCCGAGCTCCTTGATAATGCATGTTCTTCTAAAAAACCAAAGCAAAAATAAGACTTCAATAACAGGAAAAATATACTCTCTTGCGGTTAATCTCTGGTCTATCCCAAAATCCATTCTCATTCCGAAAGGGAATGAACTGATCGTCATCAATGAAATCCAAAGATAAAAGCACCCAATTTTTATAATAGGCTTAGCCCTAAAATATAATCCAAGTCCAAAAAGCATATTCATAAAATCCAAAAAACTGTACTCGAATTGCGCAATTTTAAAGAATCGCAGGACAAGAAAGCCCATTCCATATAGGAACCATCCAACTCCAACCCATTTGATTTGTTCAGAAACTTTCATGGGCTTTCACCACCAAAAATAGTTTTTGCCCGCACTTTTTCCTTGCAATACCATGATTTGCCTTGAAATCACTGTATCACACGGAGTTCGGAAATGACAATTTATACAGAAAATCAAACGGAGAGGTCGGGATTCGAACCCGAGAATCCAGTTACCCGGATTAACTGCTTAGCAGGCAGTTGCATTCAGCCACTCTGCCACCTCTCCCAGCCAAAATCTACGATTTTGGCGAGGTCTCGCCAAATGGCTTTAGCCATTTGGCGGACACAACGCCTTAATTTTTTTGAAGAAGTCTCGTCCACTTCGCCATTCGCCTTATGGCGAATGGCGAGCGAGGCAGACTCTCCATTTGACGGAAAAATTATAGGTAAGCATTGGTTATATTAATCAACGGCCTATAGCGTAAATCAACGATATTTTTAAATCAAGAATTATTTTTACCGAATCATTTATTTGAAAGCCTCTTCTTCTCAAAATAATCACTGACTAAACGTCCACATTCAATATGTAATAATCCTCCTTGCACTGCAATCTGGTGATTTAACTGATTGTGCTGTGCAATATTGAAAACAGAACCACAGGCTCCGGTTTTGGGGTCTTGGGCTCCAAAACAGATCCGCGGAACTCTCGCCAGAACCAAGGCCCCGGCACACATGCTGCATGGTTCAATCGTTACATAAATACAGCATTCATGCAGCCATTTACTGGCTAATAAATTAGTTGCCTGAGTAATCGCAATCATTTCTGCATGGGCCGTCGGGTCCTTCAGCAATTCGACTTGATTATAGGCTTTCGCAATAATTTTATTATTGAATGTGATAACAGCCCCTACGGGCACTTCATCGTGCTCCGCGGCTAATTGAGCCTGTTTTAAAGCCTCTCGCATCATCAGTAAATCAATCACGGTATTTTACTTTCTAATATTAAATCCCATTAACGATGGATCAGTACTTGCGGTGGTTATTTAAAATGGGTAAGTCAATTTTTACCAGGGTTCCTTTTCTTAAACTACTTTTAATTCTAATTTCTCCCCCATATGACTTTATGATGGAATAGACAATCGCTAAGCCCAGCCCGGCATTTTTCTTCATGCCTTGGTCTTTTGTTGTAACGAATGGTTCGAAAATATGGGACAAATCTTCTTTTGAGATACCAACCCCTTCATCTTTTATTTCAATAGTAATCTGGTGTTTAGGCTTATTAAAAAATGTTGTGAGAACAATCTTCCCTCCCCCAGGCATAGCTTGAATTGAATTGGTAACAATAGTATGGAGGACCTGATTAAGTTCAGAGTTTTCTATCGCTATTTTGGGGAGCACTTGGGATAATCGTAACTGAAATCGAATATGCAGAAAATCAGATTGTTTCTTGATACGTTGGATATATTCGCGAATAACTAAATTGACTTCACAAAAAGAACGTTTAAGACCGACCTTCTTTTTGTTTAGGCTAACCAACCGAGAGGTTGTCGTAAAACAATAATTCAATTGTTCATAAATATTTTCCAGTGCTTGCATAATATTCTTAAATTCTTTATAACCGATATATTCATAATCACAATTTTTATAGTTATTTATGAGACCGTGGATTCGACCTAAAATAACTTGTAAAGGGTGTTTAATTTCCTGAGCTATTCCGAAGACAAGAAATTGGGTAGCTTTCATTTTTTCGGACTGTCGGAGTAGTTCATCGAGTTGCTTTCGTTGCGTAATATCCCGTGCTGTTGATAAAATATATCCTCGCGATCCATAGCGCATATGAACGGCTGTCACTTCTATTGTCTGTTTCTTTCCACCTTTAATGATTCGTTCCAGGGTAAACGTTAAAGGGTTTTTCATATGCATAAGTTTCTGGAAATATGTCCTTCGCCATTTTTTAATACTCATCTTATCTTTTAAGAAATCCGTTACGTGCCTATTTAATAAAAATTTTTTAGAGAAACCTAGCCCTTTAGCGGTGGCCTCATTCACATATACAATGCGAGCGTTATGATCAATGAGCATCACTTCAGCTCCAATGTGATTGATCATATCGCTGAATAAAAATTGCTTTTCTGGAAAAATTGGAAAATAAGATTTTTGCGGAGTTATATTTAGCTCAGGGATGGCAGGTACGTTTTTGGTTACTCTGGAAAAAGATCTAACGGATTGATTCGATAACATAATTTGCATAATAATTACGCGCTCGGCAGGAATCGAACCTGCAGCCCTCAGCTCCGTAGGCTGCACCAACTTTCCTTAATAATTTTAAAAGGTAGTTGGTACTGCACTGCCTTTTCTAATTTAAGTAGAACTTTTCGCGCTCGGGAGGAATCGAACCTCCAGCCCTCAGCTCCGTAGGCTGATGCTCTATCCAATTGAGCTACGAGCGCATCTTTTAACCTGCTAATAATTAAGAGGACAAGTTGGTGCCGTACTGACTACCTCAAATCTTTTATGGTAAGTCAATGCTGATGCTCTATCCAATTGCCTTTGACTTCATCATTCAAAACAATTCAGTATCCAGAAAAGTCGAGGGCTACACCAACTTCATCTTAAAGATTCATTTCTTAATTTTAAAGGTAAGTTGGTGTTGAGCTACGAGCGCAGATTACCACAATTTTTTTCTAGATAAATCTGCGCTAGTCCTGACTACTATCAAAACCTTTTAGATAAGTCAGGGCGGCGCATCGACCGGCATTTCTACTTTTTCCTTCCCAACAACTGATCGCGATCAAAACCTAAATTGGTGATGGCATCATGGCTATTTTTATTGTAGGCACGACAAAAATTCGTTACCTCCTTCATCGTGGTATGCCCCATTTCATCCAGTTGTTTTAGACAAAAGGATCTTATGCGAACTTCATCCTGAATCTCCGCTGGTTTTAAACCCGATTGCTGCGCCAAGCGATCACGGTAAATGGTGCTTGGTGATGTGGGGTAAACTTTATTCTGATCATATTGATATTTATAAACCTGTGATAAAAGAATTTTAACTTGCTCCATTCCACTGGTTTCACTGATTTCATCAATAACCCGGAACACTCTGTTGCCGACATGAAAACGACGTAAGACCACAAAAACATCAATAAGGTTAACGAGGATCTCCGGGATATTCATCGGTTCATTCTGCAAACGAATAATAGCCTCCCGCGCAGTCAAGGCGTGAATTGTCCCAATACAATACTTCCCAACATTAACCGCCGTCATCATGTCCCGTGCTTCTTCTCCGCGGACTTCTCCAATAATAATGCGCTCGGGTCGCATACGTAAACTATTTTTAACTAAATCGGCTAGTGACAACTCTTCGTCGCTCTCCAAACGGGCACAACTCTCCTCCAGAAAACTATTCAACTCCAATGTATCTTCGATAATCACCATGCGTTCATTCTCCGGGACAAAACTAAATAAGGTATTTAAAAGAGTCGTTTTCCCAACACCTGGACCACCGGCAATAATCATATTCGCCGGTTTAACCGACAACCCTTCTACATATAACCACAATTGTGCCGCCACATCATGGGTCAAACTCCCGCGGCGAATCAAATCAAGAATACTTAAGGGCGTCAATTTAGCCCGCGTAATTGTGACGTGCGGGCCGAAGCTGGACAGCGCAATATTAACTCGTCCTTCTAAATTGGGGAGCTCTAAATTCATAATCTTTTTATTTAACTTCCGTCCCGAAAATAGGATTAACTTTTTGATAAACAAATTCAATTCTTTCGATGTTTCGAATTTCTTCCCAGTGGGGATCAACCCCTTTTCCGCATGATGAATATAAATAGCTTTAAGCGAGTTGATCATAACATCTTCGACATTAAGATCATTCAGTAAATGCTCAATGACACCATACGACAAGAAAGCACGGATAAAAGTCAATTTCTCTTCCGAATTTTCTAAGGCCTTCTTTTCTTCTTGGAATCGTGTTAAATTAAGGACGTCGCTTAATGCTTTTTCGATAATCACTTCCTTATCACCTTGCGGTTGCAATAACGACAGTTGACCTTCAAGGTGTTCAACTAAAGCGAGTTGTAAGTCTACAAAATCTGATTTGATCATATCGATTTTATGGTTTAGTTCTCTCTTCCGGTCTTGTCAAAACAACAACTGCTTTTGAAGAGTTGAGATAAAGTTGAGCAATTCGTTTTAAGTCTTCTTTAGTGACGGTATCAATTCTTTGATTATAGGATTGATAATGATTATATCCTAGGCCATACAATTCATCCAGTGAACTTGTAAACCCGAGTGCGTCGTTGGTTTCCAGGTCCATTTGAAATGTTCCTTTAAGATATGTTTTGGTATGGTCCATTTCTTCATCCGTAACTTCACCCGTCTGCAATTCATTGATTTGTCCTAACAAAATCTCTTTGACCTTTTCGACTTCTTTATCCGTTGTGTTGACATAAAAATAGATTAATCCCATATCAATCCCCGGGGTGTATCCCGCCCCCAGCGTGTAAGCCTGCCCTAATTCATCGCGAATCTTATTAAACATACGTCCACTTAAGGAAGAACCTAAGATGGAAGTTAGAACTTCCACCTTGTCGCGATATTCATCCGACAGTTTAGGGCCCTGAAATCCGATCATGACCATAGCTTGTTGTTTATTCATAGAAATTGTTTTTTCACGCATGTGGTCGGGAGGATCTTCGGTGAAATTTAACTGTGCAACCTCTCTTTTAGGCCAGTTGGAAAATTTAGTTCTTAGCGACTGAAGAATTTTTGTTTTATCGAAATCTCCAAAAATCGATACCACCATATTATTGGGAACCACAAACTTGTTGTAAAGATCAATAATATCCTGGCGGGTAATTCGTCCAACCGATTCTAATGTCCCCAATGATTCAAGACGAAAGGGGTGGGTCAAGAACAATGTCTCGCGTAAAATTTTCGATGTCACGGCCGATATTTCATCATTGCGTTCGGTAATAGCTGCTTTGAGGGCTTTCTGAACCCTGTCAAATTCTTCTTGGCTAAATGTTGGATTTTTTACGACATCTTCTATCAGATCGAGCCCTAAAGTAAAATCCTGTGATAAAAAGCTAGCCTTTAATCCAAAACTGTTTCTTCCGGAAAATCCGCCGATACTAGCCCCTAAAGATTCCACAATTTGAGCCAGTTGTTTAGCCGACTTTGATTTTGTCTCCGCCCCCCATAAACGCGCCAGCAATTCAAAAAGTCCATTGAACTGGGCGGGTTCTTGTCGTGTCCCCCCATTAAGAACAATATTTATTGAAACGATTGGGAAAGTATGATCTTCTCTCAACAAAAGAGTTAATCCATTATCGAGAACCGTTTTTTCAATAGCACTGGGGATTGGTTTGCTTTCTTTTGTCGATTTACTCTGAGTTTGATGAATAGGTTTTAGAATGGCAATGGTAAGTTTTTGATCATAAAAATATTGTTGAGCTACTCGTTTAATATTATCACTCGTGACTCGCTTTATTTCTCCCACATACTTTTTGGAAAATTCATAATCGCCGGTAGCGGCCTCATCCACCGCCATTTGATAAGCTACCCGATCGGCTGTCTGTTCATCAAAAATCTTTTGACTTAAAACTTGCCGTTTAGTCCTTTCCAGTTCTGATTCTGCTACTCCTTGCTTTTTAATTTCCTCTATTTGAGTTTTCACCGCTTGAATGGTCGCCTCAACATTGGTCTCCTCCAAAAGCGATTCAATCTCAAAAACCCCTTTGTCCATGGGAGTAAAATTCGATGCGCTAATCGAATGGACTAATTTCCTTTTTTCATAGACATCTTTGTAAAATCGTGAAGTTCGCCCTTGTCCCAAGATCATGGCTAAAATATCTAATGCATACATATCGTTGTTTAATATACTCACCCCTTGATAGTCCATGGACAGTCTTGTTAAATCCGTAGGAT
>JAHFGK010000183.1 GCA_023247475.1 Candidatus Omnitrophota bacterium | reverse complement strand
TGCCTGGCTTAAGTCGCAGGAGGCCTCCTTTATGCCGCCGATTTATTCTTCCGTGGATATTCGCGATGCTGGATTTAAAATTGCGGTGATTGATACCAATCTTTTTCCGGCGGGGTTTAATAACCTTTGTGAACACGGGATTGAGGACTCGATAAAATATATTAAGCAGGCAATTGCTCGACGGGTTCCAAATGGCAAAGATATCCTGATTGTCGCGGAAGAGCATACCCGCAACACGTGGTATCTGGAACATATTAGGATTTTACAACAGATTATCGAACAGGCGGGATTTAACGTTAAGACTGCCACCTTTTTGACGCAGGAGCCGGGTTTTTGTGAGCGGGACAGTTTCGTTGATTTGAAAACAGCAACAGGGCAGACGGTCAGAATTTATTGCTTCCAGACCATTTTAAAAGAGCTGGAAGCTGGCAAAGTCCAGTATGACCTCATCCTCATGAACAACGACCTCACGACCGGAATTCCGGAGGTCTTAAAAAATCTCCCGGTCCCGATTTATCCCTCGATCCAAGCCGGATGGCATTCGCGACTGAAGTCCAACCATTTTCGACATGCGGATGAATTAATTCGCGAATTTGCCCGGATGGTCAATTTGGATCCGTGGCTATTTTCCTGCCTTTCTACTTCCGTGGAAAATGTCAATATTAACAGTGAAGCAGACCGCAAAAAATTGGCTTCTGCGGCGGAGAAACTTTTTGCCGAAATCAACGCAAAGTATCAAAAGCATAAAGTGCTGGACAAACCGTTTGTCTTCCTCAAATCCAATTCCGGAACTTACGGGATGGGAGTCCTTCCGATTGAAGACCCCCAAGATATTATCAACTTAAACCGGCGGGATAAAAATAAATTGTATAAGGGCAAAAGTGCACAGGTGATCACCCACTTTCTGCTTCAGGAAGGTGTGGAGACAATTTACAATATCGAAAATCAGGTCAGCGAAGTTTCGATTTATCAGATTGACAATAATCTGGTGGGAGGCTTTTATCGAACTCACGCAACGAAAGGATCCCGCGAGAATTTAAATTCTCCGCAGGGAATGGGCTTTAAAAAGATGTGTCCGCATCTCAAAAAGTACGGTGACTGTGGTGTCCATCATGACATGAACATATTCGACGTCTACCGAATTTTAGCCCGCATTGCCGGTATCGCGGCACGGATGGAAATCATCGAATTGGAGAAAAAAGCGAAATGAATTTTGTTTTTTTAATGGACCCGCTCGATACCGTGAAGATAGAAAAGGACACCTCCTTTATCCTGATGTTGAGTGCGCAGCGAAAAGGGCATAAAGTTTTTTTTGTGACGGACGGCGGAATCACATTGAAAAATGGGAAATTATCCTTCCAAACGATTCCCGTGGTGCCGCAACAGGTCAAAGAACGTCCGTTCATCAAAAAAAGTGAAAAAACCCTCACGGAAAAAGATATTGATATTGTTTTTGTCCGTAGCGACCCGCCGTTCGATTATTCCTATTTGATGAACACCTGGCTTTTGGACCGTTTGCCCGAACACATCCCGGTCATCAACACAGCGCACGGTCTTAGGAGCGCCAATGAAAAGGTCTGGGCAACGCAGTTTACAACCCTTATCCCTCCGACTTTGGTCGGACGCAATCAAAAAGGTTTACTGGCTTTCTTAAACCAACAAAAAGATATTGTCGCCAAACCGACGGACGGGTTCGGCGGGCAGAATGTTTTCCATCTTAAAAAAGGTGACAGCAACGTTAACGTCATTTTGGAAACGCTCACTCAGCGCTTCAGCCGTGACATTATTCTGCAGAAATTTATTCCCGAATCTGAAAAAGGCGACAAACGGATTTTGCTTTTGGATGGCGAACCTTTGGGTGCTGTCTTACGCGTTCACGCGGATAACGATTATCGCAACAACTTTTTTGCCGGAGGCAAACCCTATCCAACTGAAATCGATGAGCGTGATCAGAAGATTATTAAAATTCTGAAACCGAAACTTCAAGAGCTCGGTCTTTACTTTGTTGGTCTTGACATTATGGGAGGATATCTGATCGAAGTCAATGTCACCTCCCCCACGTGTTTGCAAGAAATGAATCGATTGTATCATCGGCAATTAGAGAATAAAGTCATTGAGTTTGCGGAAAAATTAGTCGAGCAATATCGCTTAAGAGTGCCGTAGAGTAGACCCCAATGTCGCAATTGACTTTGTACTATAAAGATGGCTGTTCCTTTTGTGAGACAGTTTTTCACTTTATGAACGATAATAAGATTTCCGTTGCGGTGAAGAATACCGGGAATGATACGAATCGTGCGGAATTAATTAAGCTCGGCGGGAAATCGCAGGTTCCGTGTCTGGTGATTGACGGGAAGGCTTTATACGAGTCAGACGATATCATTCAATGGTTTAAGGATCACAGGAAAAAATAAATTTTAAATGGTGATTACGGAAGAAATCAAAAAAACAATCGAAAAAGCCGTGCCGCATTCCACCGTGTATGTGCTTGATCCCATGAATGATGGTCAGCATCTGCAAGCCTTTGTGATCAGTCCTTCCTTTGAAGGGATGATGCTGGTCAAGCAACATCAAATGGTCTTAAAGCCTCTGAAAGAAGCTTTTGCGAGTTCGGTTCATGCGTTGGCACTCAAGACATTCACACCTAAGAAGTGGGAAGAAGTCCGGGGGGAATATAAATTTTTTTAATTCGGGACACATCCCAATTAATGATTTAAATAGGATGTGTCCCGAATTAAATGTCCCGAATTAAAATCACATTTAAGGAGGTTAAAAATGGATGAACAAATTAGAAAAAGAATCGAAGACGATCTCAAGAAGAATAAGGTTATACTTTACATGAAAGGCACTCCTGATGCTCCTTTGTGCGGATTTTCCGCGCAAGCGGCTAACATCCTTAAGTCGTACAATGTCCCTTTTAAAACGTTTAATATCTTAGAAGACGAAGCGATCCGTCTGGGACTTAAAGAATACTCCGATTGGCCAACCTTCCCTCAACTTTATGTCAATAGTGAACTGGTCGGCGGTTGCGATGTAATGACGGAATTACACAATAGCGGCGAGTTAGGAAAAATGTTAGAAAAAACAAAATAAGAGTTTTCAGAAGAAAAGAGATCTTAAGTATTTTTTAAAGGAAAGATAAGTTATCCCTATCCCAATTTTTCTGGTATCCCCTTCCGGTTACATCCCCTTTTATCTTCCTAGACATAAATATGTTATACTTTAAGAAATTGTAATAAGAAGTGTTAATTTAAAAGATAAATTATGCTAAATCAAAAAATATTATTCGCCTTCCTCATATTCCTTTTATTCCCAACTTTTGCATGGGCTGTTAGATTTGGGGTGCTTGAGGATGGCTACCCAGCTACCGTTAAAACGTCAAATGGCTGTACTGGTGTCCTTTTATCTACAGGGTTTCTTCCTCCAGAAAAATCCAATGTCGTTCTGACAGCCGCCCATTGTGACCCTCCAACAAGGGAAGTCATTATTGAGGCACCGGACGGTCAGGAGCATATCTTCCACGTCAAATATGATTTTTTTCATCCTGATTGGGGTAATCCTGATTTGCCAGGGAAGCAGGATATTCAAATCCTTATCCTCGATGAGGTTGTTGATATCCCTGGTGTTGTGCCTGCAACATTATCAGATGCATCCATTGGTTGTGGATATAGATTTGTTGGATACGGTTTCGCTGATCCTAATGATCATCCCTACGAAAAGAAAAGTTTCCCTGCCTGCATTAATGGTATTGTTAAGAATGATGGTAGTTTATTTAATTTTACGGGGCTTGGTATGCTGATTTTCGAATATGATAAGGGACAAAAATTAGGATGTACTACCGGCGGAGACAGTGGTGGGCCGCTATACATAGAAGGGACGAATCAAGTTGTTGGCATACTTGCAACTTTAGGGGGGGATTGTATAAGTTGGGCTGAAGATTTGTCTAAATATAGAGATTTTATTGAAAAGCATATGAAAGCCTGTGTTCTCAATGAATGCAGCCCGCCAGATTTTCCTGATTATGGGCTGCAATGGGCAGTGGTTAATCAGCCATTAAGTTTCACAGTTGATGCGGGGCTTCCTCCCGAACAATTAACCTATTCGGTACAGGTTAAACCCCCTTTAGCAAAGTTTGATCCGGCAACTCGGACGTTAACCTGGGACCCATTTTTTTTGCCAGATCAAAAAAAGTTCAATTTTATTGTTAAAGCCACCAATGGCTTATTCTTAACTGTGACACAAATCTGGTTTTATGTCAGCGATAAACCGAATACAGCGGCTCCTATAGTAGAAAAGGTAGATGACCTCACCGTTATTAGTGGACAACGTATTCTTTTACGATTTTCTGCTAGTGATATTGATAAAAACGATTTAGAGTTTTCTATTCGAGGTGGAAGAGAACAATATCCTAATCTGCCGTATCTAGACCCTGACTGGGGATTCTTTGATTGGACAGCAACTGTTCCAGGCAACTATGAGTTTATTATTGATGTGACGGATAGACTTTTTACAACGAGCATCAA
>JAHFGK010000024.1 GCA_023247475.1 Candidatus Omnitrophota bacterium | reverse complement strand
GATAGAAAAAAATTTGATAGAGAATCTCGTCTAACCAACCCACTCTATTGACTGAAGAAAAAATAGCGGTCAAATATGGTAAACTGATATTTTGCTCTAAGGAAGGTTGAAAAGACATGCGTAAACTGTGGACATGGGAAAATAACTGGTCAAATATCATTAACTTTATACAAAAATTCCCCCAAAATACCGCCTGCCATACACCAAAAAGACAAATACTTACATAAACAGCCTTTCTTGTCCAATACTTAACCATCGCTGCCCCTAAACCTGTGATGAGATAAGAAACACCAGTTATAAAACTTAAAACACGTAGTATTATCGATAAGGTAGGTTTGTTCCCTTGACCAAGATAAAGTGTTTTAACTTCCGTCAGTTCTCTTTCGACTTCTTTAAACTTGTTCTCAAATTCTATCCTGTTTCCCTCCTCTGAGAATTGATATTCCCGACCCAATTTTTGAATTTTATTTAAACGTTGCCCAATATGATCATAAAGTAACAAAAGGCATCTTTTTTCAAACTCGTCTTGAGCTGTGTTAACAAAAGGATAGACGCTCACGAATATTAAAATAAGACCAATGAATCTGATTTCGAGAAATCTCCTCTTCATCCCAAATTTGATCCTCTCCGCTAATTACCTTTTCACAGTCAAAATAAGGAATCTATCTGCTATCCATTTTGAATAAATTGCGTTCAATAAGATAGTCCTTAATTCCTTGCGCTATGACATGATGACCATCTGGTCCATAGTGACCTGACTGTTTAAACTTAACTGTGTCCTTAATTTTAACGGCCACATATTGTCGTAAAAATAGACAATGTATATCGTTTTGTTCACAAAACTTGAATTGATTTTGTTCCCATGGCTCTAATTGTTCATTAAAATTTTTAGAAACAACACCATCTAAAAAAACGAAAATAGGGATCGCATTCATACCTCTAATCGTTTCAGCAGTTTCTTTCAGTATGGCCTGGGTTATTTCTGACTTTTGGGACTCAAATGTCCCTTTTTTTGTGTAATAGGGCTGATATAAAATATTGATCAAATCAAAAAATTTTAATTTCTGAATTTCAGCGCTGAGTACAGTTTCTGGGGCAGGGACTGGAACATTAACCATTTTCAGCTTGTTATTGGCCAATTCAAATTTGGGTTTCGCATAATCTCGAAATTTCAGCATATTCCTATAGCAATCATCACTGTAAAAACCTAATATAACAATATCTGGGTGATATTTCCTTCCTTCTTTATTTAGGTAAATAAGTATCTGATCGTGACCGTAACCATGGACACCGAAATTAATGACTTCTGTATGAGGCAACATTTGTTCCAAGTAATAGGAATACGTCTCATCATCACTAACATCTTCACCAAAAGTATAAGAATCTCCCAATATTAAAATACGAGTTATCCCTGAAGGTTTCTCATAACTATATTCTTTTGTTCCCCGGATCCCTTTTGAATTTGAATTAAGAACTTTGTTGTCAAATACCCTCCAGTTATGAATATTGGGTTTAAGAGACCATCCTCTTGTCTGATTAAAAACATCAAAACTATAATAAATTTCTATTTTCCTCTTTTCATGTCGTTTTATCCAATTTATACGCCAAGCAGAATCACAGGAAAAACCCATCGAAAAAAGACGAGGCCAAAGGGAATCTACGGATATGATCCATCGCGATACGATCTCAAAAAATACAAATAGCCCTACCCAATAAATTGAAAGCGATATTATTTTTTTATTTTTAAATCTCAAAGGGATTCTCAGAAGTTCATTTTAAATCATAGCACGCGTCTTTACACGCGAAACATTGAAAACAAAGGAGATAACCCAAAATGTGGGTTGCCTTCTTTATAAAAAATTTAATACGAATTGGGCAAAAATAATTATGAGTGCGTTACTTTATCGAGTTTTAGTTTTTCATAAATTTAAATTCTAAAATCATGAATCAAAAAGAGTCAACTGTGTGGGATGAAGTCTTTGAAACGCACTTGTTGAAAGAACCGGACCACGGTTATGGATTCCTACTTTTTTACAGGCCACCGCAAATAATGCTTCAATCTGCTCTGCGAACACACCCTCTCCTCTCAACCGAGAAGAAAACTGAGGATCATTTAATTTTCCTCCCCGAAGAGAGCGAATACGATTTAACACCTTCTCTTTTCGGTCAGGGAAATGTTGTGTCAACCAGTCTTCAAAAAGTGATTTAACTCCATACGGCAATCGTAAAACAACATAACCAGCAAATTGCGCCCCCACTTTAGCGCAAGCCGATAAAATCGCCGGGATTTCATGGTCCGTTAACGCCGGGATAACAGGGGCCAAAAGAATTCCTACTGGGATTCCTCTTTCTTTGAGTTCTTTAATTGTTGATAAACGATCCTGTGGACGCGATGCCCGTGGTTCCATTAGTCCACTTAACTTATGTTCCAGTGTAGTCACAGAAATGTATATGGCCACTGCGTTATATTGATTAAGTTTTTCCAAAAGATCAATATCCCGTGTCACCAAATAATTTTTAGTGATGATGGCAACAGGGTTACGGAATTCTACAAATACCTCAAGGCATTGTCGAGTTATTCCTAATCGTCGTTCAATAGGCTGATAAGGATCAGTCACACCGCTCATCGTTACAATCTGGGGTTGCCATCGAGCAGAAAAGAATTCTTTACGCAAAAGCTTTGCAGCATCTTCTTTAACAAAAATCTTGGATTCAAAATCTAATCCTGCCGACAATCCTAGGTACTCGTGAGTTGGGCGGGCGTAACAATAAATGCATCCGTGTTCACAACCGCGATAAGGATTGATGCTCACTGTAAAAGGTAAATCTGGACTATCATTGTACGTTATAATCGAACGGGGGGTATCTTTGAAAAACTGTGTCTTGGGTGCGGGGTCTTCGGGATCATTCCATTCCGAATCCCGTACGGACCAAATCTCTTCAAAACGATTCGCCGGATTATTCGATGTCCCTCGGCCATGGTACGATTTTGGTAGCATTTTATTCGACTTATGTTCTTCCATAACAAGGTTCGCTAATCTTAACAGGTGCAAATGCGTATTTCTTCACATTTCGTAACATCAGATCATATTAAAACCATCAATTTTGTTCATATCGATGATCAAGGTTGTCTCATCAACCAAAGAGTACTTATCCCCTCTGGGGACATCAATGTGAAAATAATGATAATATTCTTTTCTCGTTTCTGGAGAAGTCACCTGGCATCTTAAAATCCAATGTGTATCTATTATGAAAGATGCTTCCATTCCTATTTCATTTAAAGCACATTTTAATACAAAAGGGATATCATCAAAAAAATAAGTCGATGTCACACCAAATTCATCATACCTAAATCGGGATGGCGATTGAGTTTTATACTTCGATGGCATAACGATTAAAATCCTTTGATATTTAGTCAAATCATGAGCCTGCAGAGTTTTCTTTAGATATTCTAGTTCTAAATAATTCGGAATAACCCGATATTCTAAGACATTATAATTGGCTTTGTATATTCCATAAAAACAACCTAACATAAGAATAAAAGTCATCATGAATTTCTGTCGATGCTTTGGAAAAAATGATATCCAATAATTAAACGCCAATAACAGAATAATAAGAACCATGGATGTAAGTGCAACACAGCATCGATAAACAGAAGACCGAAATGTACTTAATAAATTGGGTAAAAAGCTTAAAAGAATAAGAGCAGTAAACACAAAAACATTAAAAAAAATTCTTATCATACTGGATTTATTAAATGTACGAAGAATATACATTAAGCAAGTAAAAAGAATAAAGAAGATTACTAAGCTCGCGTTTTTTATCGTAGGGAAAATGTCCCATAAATTTAGAGAATTAAATAGGGGTTCCGTTAAAAACCACTTTATTTTTCCAAGATCAATCTTTGAAACAACAAATGGATTATATAGAGCTGAACTGGGAAGAGAAATATAGCTTTTTGAAAAAACTAAAATCAAACCATAAATGAAGATAGAACTCAAGCCAATACAAAAAAAATTAATAACTCGTTGTTTGAAAGCTTTATATCCACTTGACATTTCCGGAAGGATTAATAAAGCGGTCATCACCCAGTAAAACATTGCTGCGGCCTGATGAACCATCAAAGCAAATAACAGTGTCATAACAGCTCCAATAGCATATTTATTCGTCAACAACATCTTTAATCTCTTGCTATAAGAAGCTTTACCTGCCCAATAAGCAGCCAAAATTGTTACAAGAATGGGTGTTATCGCATAAACACCAACTCCTCGAGACACTAAGGTCTGAAATGGTGGTAACGTAAAAATTGTAAGGGAAAATAAAAAAGAATTAAACTTGTTGTTAAAATATGGGCGTGTCCATAAATAGCATATAAAAGCACTAACACTTAAATAAAACAAACTAATCAAACGCAACAAATTTAAATCCTCAACCGTTTGGACAAGTAAATCATAACCAACCGCCATAAAGGCACCTATAAACCGTCCAGAATACAGACTATTTAAAAAAAATGGATGGTCCCTTAAATGGTGACTTCTATCCCCTCCATAAAGATAGTAATAATCATCGTGAAACGCATAAGAAACACAAAACGCGGGCAAATACGCTATAAATAAAATTGAAAGAATACAAAAAAAAATAGTTAAATTTTTTGTACCCTCCGACAAGCATTTCTCTTTAACCAACGTCATCACTCTTACACCTCTAAAACGACATCCGGCGATTAAATATTAAGTTATGATAACCGTGCATATCGATAATTAAAGTTTTATCTTCAGAGGCAGGAGGTTTATCCGATGCGATACCTCGAATTTCAAGATAATGATCATATTTTTCCCCCGATTTCCAAGAAGGCAATTTACATTTCAAAATCCAATGCGTATCCATGACAAACGATGTTTCAATACCCAGCTCATTTAATACACAGCGTAAAATAAAAGGGATATCTTGGAAAAAATACATCGAAGGGACAATAAATTCGTCATATCTATAATATTGTGACCAATTTCCATAAGATTCGGGGACAACAACAAGGATTTTTTGATACTCCATTAATCGGCGTCCTTGAATCTTATTTTTGATAAAATTAATTTCCATATAACTAGGGATAACACGGTAATCCAATATATTCTGGTAAGCTGTGTAGCTCCCGATGACAAAACACAAAATTAAAACAAAAGTACTGACATATTTACGCAATGTTTGGGAAAAAAATGATAACCAATAATTGAATGCGATCAAGAAAACAATCAGTACCATAGGAGTCAATGCCAAACAACACCGATAAAATGGAGCTTGAATATAAGATAGTAAATTTGGTAAAAAACTCAAAAAAATAAGGCAAGTAAGCAAAATTCCAGAAAATATAATCTTAAATAGATTCTTTTTTTCTTTCTCTTGGGACAATTTCAAATTGAAAAAATAACAAATAATTGTTAAAAGAATAAATAGTATCCCGGGTCCAGCATATCTAATGCTTGGAAATATACTCCACAAATTTAATGAATTAAATAATGGCTCTTCAAAAAACCAAAAAATTTTTTGAAGTTGCTCTCTAGTAATAAAAAATGGGGTGTACAGCGTAGCATATTTCATCAAATAATCTTTGAAGGATAATAGTACTAAACTGTAAATTAAAAAAGAACTAAACCCAATAAAAAATAAATTGAAAACTATTTTCCTTTTATCTCGATGGAGTATTTGAGTAAACTCTGGGAGAATTAATATAAAAATCATAAACCAATAAAACATAGTTGCTGTTTGATGAATCATGAGAGAAAATAATAAGGCTAGAACAGCGCCCATGGTGTATTTGTTGGTGACCAATTCCTTAAAATCTCTGGCAACGGATGCCTTACATGCCAAGATCGCCGCTATAGTAGCAAACAGAATCCCTGTTGTTTCATAAATCCCAGCTGCTAAGGAAATCAAAACTTGAAAAGGCGGTAATGTAAAAATCATAACAACAAATAAAAAAGCATTCAGCGAAGCAATTTTCGGAGAAAAAATTGTTTTTAAAAAATATCTCCCCATCCATCGATAACATATAAAAGCGCAAAAACTAAGGTAACTGATAGTGATAAAACGTAAGAGATTAAGATCAGTCATCCTATGAACGAGGAAACCATAGAGATTAATTAAAAATATTCCCAAAAATCGTCCCGCAGTTATCACATTGCTAAATGGGGGATGCTGTTTTATATCTTCCTGGGTCCAACCAAAATAATTATAATCATCGTGATGGGCATAAGAGATCAAAAGCGCTGGAGAATAAACCGTAGCTAATATGAGTAGAATGGAAAAAAAAATAAATAGATTGTTTAAAATCTTTTGTAGGGATTTAATCATGATGGTCAATTTTCAAATAAGCCGATAAACCCAGAAAATCAATATTGCTAAAATAGCGGCTGCAATAACGATAATGGTTATCTGAATCGTAGACAGGGTTTTGATCTTTATATTTTGTCCTTCTTCAACTTTTTGGACCGATGATACTAATTGGGCCAAATTAAAAAATCCCAAAACTCCTATTATGATAAAAACTATCCCACTATAACTATCTTCCAAGATAGCATAGTCGACAACTCCCATGAGAATAGCCACCGCCGCATAACAATAACAAAGTCTTCGAATCATCTTAAATAACTTTTTACTCTCTTCTTTCAATTGTCATCCTCCTTTATTAAAGGTTAATGCATTACTGATATTGTAGGATAAAAATTATTTAATCTTACTGCCGATCCTTCTCAATAAAATAGTGGTACCACGATTCTGGAAGACAATAATGCGACAGATAGGCTAGCCATTCGTAGTGAACTTGTCGCCAAATCTCAAATAAGGTAATTTGAGGTTGAGCAGTTTTATAAGAATAAGGATAAAAATAAATATCTAAACCTTGCCATGGTTTGTTAAAAAGTAGTCGCTTTAAGCGATGGATATGTAGGGGCGAACTGATGATCATGATGGAATGCCATTGATGCGCTCGAATGATGGGGTAAGCCACTTGCCAATTGGATTGAGAATCATTGGAAATTTTTTCTATCAAAATTCTTTCCCCGGGGACGCCACGGTTCAGTAAATTCTGTTTCATATATTCCGCGCCAAAGACATTCTTCGTTCGACGAGTACCGCCTACACAAAAAATATGATCAGTTAAACCTTGATGGTATAAATTCGTTGCATGAATTACCCTACGTAAAGTTTCCGGGCCAATATCTTTAAAATTCCTAGTAAAATTGGACATAAAGACAACCCCAACATCTGCCTTACGCCGAGGCCAATTATACTCTTCTTTGACAACTGCCCCAAACCAGAGAATTGATGCCGTTATATCAACAATCAATACTATGAATAGGATAATATAGCTTTTCAACATCATTTTTTCAAATCTTTGCGTTTATCAATGCTATGGATAGCCATATCCTCATTACTATCTATTATTTATCGAAATTTTATGCTTAAATCTTTTCCCTTTTGAATAATATTAGAAGTATTATACCCAAAAACGCTCTTAAACTTGATTATATTTATATATCTTGACCTTTTCTTCAATCTCGTCTATAGTATCAATGTTATGTCTAATGTCCATACCTTTCATATCCCAGTGATGGGAACCGGCTTCTCTATTGACACTCCCATTAAAGTAGCCCGCTATGGTATCTCCTCGGTTATCTCCTTAGTGGACGATTGTCTCATTGAAGAGATGCGCAAGCATTATTGTAAAGTGACGGGAGAAGAATATATTCCTATCACTAAATACGAAGAGGATTATCGCGCGAGAAGAATTACCGCCTATTTAGACCTCGTTCACCGCATTGTCCAAAAACAATTTAAAGAACTCCAGGCTTCGGCTTTTGAATTCGGTAGTGAAATCACTAAATATTTTAAACTTTTACCCGATCATTCGCCACTTAAAAAATTATATTTCAAAATGCTTGCTACCAAAGACCCAATTAAAAAACAAGAACTCCAAGAGACCCTGCGTAACTCCATTAAACCCGGAGACATTAATGTCAATATCATGACCAAATTGGATCGAGCCAATTTCAGCACCGATGGAAAAGAACTCTCTCCAGAGTATTCCGACGCTTTGGCGGCCTTACGTGGATATGCCAAAAGCACTTTAGAATCAGCTATTGTTTTTTCCGCAGGGATTAACCGCCGATTATATAGTTATGTGGAAGAATTTAAAGATTTCTATGCCGACGCCACTGGGTTTATTAAAAAGAGAATTATCATCAAAGTCAGTGACTTTCGTTCTTCGATTATCCAAGGGAAATTCTTTGCGAAAAAGGGTCTATGGGTTTCGGAATATCGTATTGAATCTGGTCTTAACTGTGGCGGTCATGCCTTTGCCACGGATGGTTATCTAATGGGACCCATCTTGGAAGAATTTCGCAATAAAAAGGAAGAGTTGATTTCCACCCTACACAATATTTATAATGAGGCCTTAAAATTAAAAAACAAACTCCCCTTTTCTAAACCACATGAGGTGAAGGTTACCGCGCAAGGTGGAATCGGGACCGTCAACGAAGATCGATTCCTCCAGGACAACTATAATGTGGATGGAACTGGATGGGCTACTCCTTTCCTTCTGGTTCCAGAAGTGACCAATGTTGACTCTGATACATTACAAAAGCTAGTCGCGGCCGGTGAAGATGATGTCTATGTAAGTGATGTTTCTCCTTTGGGCATTCCATTTCTCAACTTAAGAGACTCTAGCAGTGATTTAGAACGTGATAACCGTATTAAAAATGGACGACCGGGCAGTGCCTGCCCCAAAAGTTATTTGGTTTCCAACACTGAATTTACCCAACTGCCTATCTGTACTGCTTCCCGTCAATATCAGAAACTAAAATTGGAAGAGTTGGATAAATTAAATCTTGATCGAAAAATTTACCAAAAACGATTTAATGAGATCGTGGAGAAATCCTGCATCTGCCACGATCTAGGCGAAGGGGCTATCATTAATAATCACTTGACTAACGGTCATAAGCATTTTGCGGCTGTTTGCCCCGGGCCTAATATTGCCTACTTTTCTAAAATTTCGACTTTAGAAAACATGGTTGACCACATTTACGGACGAATCAGCCTTCTTAATTCAACCTATCGCCCTAATATGTTTATAAAAGAACTAAAAATGTACGTCGAATATTTTGTCAAAGAAGTCCAGAAATGTTTGCCGGAACCAAATGAAAAACAAAAAAAATATTTTACCGAGTTTAAAAATAACCTTTTAGAGGGAATTGAATACTACAAGACAGTATTCCCGAAAATGGTCCTTGAGACCTTAGAATATCGTTCAAAAATGCTTGAAGAATCACAGAAATTAAAAACTCAATTAGAAGATTTTATTAACGAATATAGCCATTTGTTTCCTAGTACAATCACATCCCTTCAATCTGCCAGCGTCTAATTTAACCATTCACCTTAAAAAACACGGCCATTCGATTTCATCGAATGGCCGTAATATTCATTTTATTTGCACTGAAAATGAGAACACTAAAAAAAATTTACAGATTACATCCTAATGGATCATCAGTAGGATCTGGTCCTAGGCCTGTGTCTTTGTTAGGTGGTGGTATAGCTTTGCCTCCTAAGAAAAGAAACCCAAGTTCAAATATAGCATCCGAGATATCAACCTTGCCATCATCATTAGCATCCGCCGCATCCAGACAACGAGGTTCATCTTTTCCTAAAAAAAGCCAACCTAAAGTAGAGATAGCATCTGAGATGTCTACCTTTCTATCGTTATTGGAATCCCCTCGAAGAAATTGAGGACCCCCCCCCGCCACGCACGCGTCGGTGGGGCTGTTATTAACTGTTTTACAAGGATAAACAATATGTCCCGTAGGAGAAACCATTTTCAGATAAACCCCCGGATCAAATCCAATACCACCAATATTAATAGAAATATGGTTTTGATTAATACGCTTATTGAGAGAAAATTCCAATTCCTTATCAGGGCTATCACGAACAAAAGTATAATACACATCATATTTTGCCGCTGCCGGATCTTCCCGTCGGTCCAAAAAGGTAATATGTAAATTCCCATCTTTGTCTAAAGCCGTACTTGGAAATACTTGATCGGGACAAGGATTTGGCGGAGTTGGATTTTCCGGGGTAGGCGATACCGTACATTCTGGATCATCATTAACCTTTTGCTTAGTACTCCAGTTTGCGCCATCATCATCCGAAAAGGCTAAATAGACATCATAGTTGTAACCGTAATTAGTTTGTTGGAATTGGCTAGGAAGAGGCCTATAAATAACCTCACTGGGCTCAGCCCAAACCACATAAACTCTTCCGAAATGTTTGTGTCCTTGGATTTTATTAACTGCAATGTCCGGACCAACCCATACATTCCAAGCTATCTTACTGAGAAATCCCGTAGTAGCGTAAGCTAAACGAGCAAAGGGAATACGAATATCCGGGTATCCCCCTTGTTGCATTTCAATTCCCGAGGTGTTACCCTGTTTATCTGTCGTAAGAGTCCGTAAATCATCATTCGAATCGAATCGTAAAAGATAAAATTTTGCTTTATTTGGTTTAGTTGGATCATCCTGTGTCAAGTCAAATCTCGAGAGAACAGCCGCTCGTAAAGTGCCATCGGGAGAGGTATCAACAGACCTTACTGTCCATATATCAGGATCATGATCGGGATTGAGATCAAAATGGGGATCAATGGGCTTTTTCGTAAAATTTTGTCCCTGATCCTTAGAAATAAATAGGGAATTCGTAGAATTTTGTTGACTATCAAAGGTTCCAGCGGTGATATAAATTTTCGGTTTATTCTCGGGTATGGCTTGCGGATGATAAGCCAATCTTATAAATTCCGCTGTGGCAGTCTGATTTACATCCGCCGCCTGAAATATCGTTCCGGGAAATTCTGACTGCCCAACGAACCCTTTAAAAAGCCCTCCACCGAATTTGGGATTATCAAGAGTACCGATGACTTGATCAAGAATTTGACCAGAAATTAAAAATGAATTCGCCTCCTCTGGACGATTAGGGTTAGGATTTGTTATACCTAAAGCATCTGGATAATTGTAGTAACTAAAATTCCCATCTGGATGACTTCCTGATAACCAATGCTGCCCTCCATCATGCGAAACACGAAAGACATCTTTACTTTGCTCAATATCGGTGCGTTGATTTAAATAACCAACCACCAAGATGTTCTGACTATCTTGAGGGTGAGTCGCAATAACGGCATTATTATAACAACCTCCACAATCTAATCTGACACCCGGAGAATCATCTAGTGGCTCCACAGCCGCCCCTCCACCGTCACCGTGACTTCTAGCTAATTCATTTAATTCCTCTTGAGTATATCCTTCAATATTGATCGGTGTCCTATAGGATTGATTTCCCAAAAAACTACTTATAATCACATTCAGTGTATATTCTCCGGTTAAAATTTCTAATGGTAATGTCGTAATCAAATAATTCTTGCTAAATCTTTCCACAGTAAGCTGCTGCCAAAATCCCTCCTTAGATAAATAAGCAACAACAGAACTTGGGGACTCTCCTCCGTTGGAAAAATTCACTTTAATCGTTCGGCCCGCGAACACCGCACCATTTGTATTCTCATACACATCACTTTTAAATGTAAAGGGAACATAATACTTAATGGTGAGGGAATTCTCCACAGCCTTTACAGGTTGACTTTGATAAAGCACTATCGATAAGCTTAATAGGAGGTTAGTAATTAGAATTAAAAATAATCTTTTTTTATACATTAAAGCTCCTTTTAAGTAGAGTTATAGTATCTATTGGTAAATATAGCATATAAGAGAGTGAAAAAACAAGGTGGGCTTAAAATAATCAAAATTGTTACAAATACTTGGGATATAGTAGATTGTAAATAATTATACTTTGCTGGAACACTAGCTAAAAAAATTCTATATTCTAATTTTTAAAGTGATGGGTTACAAATAATCTTGTCTATTTCGATCCTTATTAGGCAGGAAATAGTATTTAAGAAAAAAAGAGGTGAATAATCCGAAGAAAAAGCCTCCTAAATGGGCCCCATAGGCAATATCACCTTGTCCTTGTGACCTGAAAACAATATCACTGCTGAAAAGCTGCTCTAAAAACCAAACAATAAAAAAAATTTGAGCACTAATCCTCACTGTAAAAACATTTAAAAAAAACCATATCAAAACTTTAACCCGTGCATAAGGGAAAAAACTGATATATCCTCCCATGACCGCACTAATGGCACCGCTGGCGCCAATGCAAGGCAAATTACGCGTCATTCCATGAGTGGTATAATCATGCATGAGGAATGCGACCGCCCCACCCAACAAATAAAAGACTAGAAAAGTCCCTGATCCGAGTCTGTTCTCTAAATTGTCCCCAAAAAGCCACAAATACCACATATTAAATATGAGATGAAAAATTCCTCCATGTAGGAATATACTGGTAAAAAAATTTACAAATTGAAAGTCATTAGGAATAAATCCATATTCCCAGACAATAGATTCATAGTCCCAACGCAAACTAAATTTGAAAAATACTAAAACGTTAACAACAATTAATAAAAAAGTAACGAGTGGAAATCTTGTTCGCGGGATATCGTCACTGTAAGGAAACATAAATGGAAAACCTTTCTAGATAACGCCAGCACCTAGTAGGAAAGCAACGGTACTAATAACCCAATATAATTATTGCTTCCATCCTCGTCGTCTTCTCAACTGTTTTCGTTCTTTACGCCGGGACGGAAGGAATCGTTGGGGTTCTTGGTCCTCTTTCGTAAATGCTCGGCTCATTTTTTCCGCACGTTCAAAATCAATAAATCCTTTTTCCGGCTGTAATTTTATCAAACGGACGCGCACCTTTTGCCCCACCTCCATTCCTTCTTCGCCGTACATGACCTTGCCTTCCGCTGGAGGATGAAGTAATCGTACAAATGTTCCCTTTTCCGTCGCACCGGTCACAATCGCCTCGAATATTTCTCCTTCTCGTCCTTTTAATAAAACAGAAGCTACGACTTTGCCCATAAACCGTTCAACCTTTTTGGCTGCTTTATCCCGATCCGTACACCAATCCGCAATCTGACTTAATTCTCTTTTATTATAAGGAGAGTTTTTATTCTTAAGAACCGCTTTGAGAAGTCGCTGCGTGACTAAATCCACATAGCGTCGATTAGGGGCGGTGGAATGGGTATAATCCTTAATCGCCAAACCAAAATGGCCATATTTTTGTTTTCCCGGCTGAAAACACACATATTCCGCTGACCCCAACAATTTCACGATGGTCAAAGAAAAATCCGGAAAATGTTCTGGATCCGTCTCTCGCTGACGGATTAGAAAATCCGTAAGAGCGCGGGGATCCGCTTCTTTTGGCAAATCTACACCCAAGGAAGCTGCCACCTCAACAATTCTGGGCCAATGTTCGGGTTCACGCACAACCCGTTGAATCATAGGAACGCCTTGACTCTCGAGAAACTGTGCCATGGTTCCATTGGCGGCCACCATAAAATTCTCGATTAAATAATGTGCTCGATTTTTTTGTCGAATGACTAAATCCACAACCCTTCCATCATTAATGACAGGACTGGCTTCAATCGTTTCCAATTCCAAGGCTCCGTTCTTCCGTCGAAATTCCTGCAGACGTTGAGCGGCCTCATCCTGCAGACGAATCTGCTCTTCTAAATCCGCGACAGAAGCAACCTCATCCGGCAACAGACCTTTTTGTTCCAACCAATCACCCACCGGCTCATAAATGAGTTTGGCTCTATTATGCACCATCGCTCGATAAATCTCCCCCGAGCGAACACTTCCATTTTTACGCACAAAAAATTCAATGACAATGGCTAAACGATCCTCCCCTTCTCTTAAGGAAGAAAAATCATGAGATAATTTTTCGGGTAACATCGAAAAGGTTTGGACTCCGGTATAAACTGAGGTGCCATTATGAAAGGCGTACTTGTCTATGCGCGACCCCTTCTCAACAAAAACATCCACATCTGCGATCGCCACCAGCGCACGGATTTCCTGAAGCGAGGAGCGTTCGCAGTAAATCAATTGATCCAGATCAAAAGAATCCACGTTATCGATCGAAGACCAAAGTAAATTGCGAAGATCCCTGACCGAACGCTCGGCCATACGAAAAGGGATTTCCTTATGGCGATGACGGACTTCTTTAATCACTTTTCGTGGAAAATGTGATAGGAACCCGTACTTGCCCATGACCCGATGGGCGATGGATTGAAGGTGATAAATAGAATAGAGTTTCATTGACGTCTAAAAGTTAAATTCATTATAAAACAAAAAATCTAGCATGAACATGCAATCCTTGCTTTTCTGTATAATACAAAATTTCTTAATATGTCATTAGTCTTGACCTATTTTCACTTAATCGTCTATAATGCTTTTAAAATTTCGTCTAGGAGAATTTTAATGAGAATATTAAACTACGGCGCAGGAGCCGTGGGACTGGGGATTGATAGTTGTTTACTTAAAGCTGGTCAAGCCGTTGATATCATCGCCAGACCAGACACTGTTTCCTTCCTCAGAAGTCATGGCCTTTTTCGAACCGGACTATTTGGTGATTTCCACGCCGCTCCTCATACTTTTTCCTGTCATACCTCGCTTAATGAATTGGTTTCCCAACCTTATGATTTTATTTTAGTTTCAACCAAATCATTCGATTCTTCCAATGCGGCTCAAGATATTGCTCGTCATTCTTCTATTTTTAACAAAAAGACAAAAATTGTTTTGTGTCAAAACGGTTGGGGCAATGCCGAAATCTTTGCTTCGCATTTTCCCAAAAAACAAATTTACAATGCACGGATCATCACCGGCTTCTGCCGACCCAAACCCAATGAAGCTACTATCACGGTTCACGCCGATAGCATCTGCATCGGAAGTCTCTTTCATTCGGACTTAAAAGTTTTGGAACCTTTATGTCAATCCATTACTCAAGGCGGCATTCCCTGTGTGATAAGCCCAGACATTGCCAAAGACCTTTGGGCGAAGATGCTTTATAACTGTGCCTTAAATCCTTTAGGAACAATCCTCGATGTTCCCTACGGAGTTTTAGGAGAATATAAGTATTCACGTCTTTTGATGGAAGAGATCATCGAGGAGGTAATTGAGGTCATGAAGGCAGCCGGGTTTAAAACCCATTGGCCCTCCGCGCAGGATTATCTTAAAATTTTTTATTCCGACCAACTTCCCTCAACTGCCCAACATCGATCCTCAACGCTTCAAGACATTCAAGCTAGAAAGCCTACCGAGATCAATGCCCTAAACGGAATGGTTGTGCAATTAGCGCGGCAATTTAAAATCAAGACACCGGTCAACCAAAGTGTTTATTATATGGTGAAATTTCTCGAAGAAAAAAATATGCGGAAATCCCATGACTAAAACAAAATTTTTGTTCCTCAGCGATCCCATCATCCTTGCCTTTCTAATTCCTCTTTTTTACTGGATCTATTTATTCTCAACGACCGAAATGATAATGGTCTATGACGCTTTATCATTTGAACGATTCGGTTCCATCCTATTTAATAGCGGATGGGTTCGGTTCTTTCAGACCAAACCGGAAAGCGAACCTCTTTTTCCTTTCTTCATTTCTATTTCGATGACGATTGCACAATACTTTTCTGTGCCTTATCAATTCATTCAAAAATTTTTTCATATGGGTTCATTATTCCTTACTCAACTCTTATCCCTTTATATACTAAAAAAATTAAATGTTGGGAGATCTTTGATAGCGGGAACTATTTTTTATCTTGGGATATCTCCGGCGCTAGTGAATTCTGCCTTCAGTCTTTGGTCGGAAATTATGACTTATCCTTTTGTTTTGGGAATCGTCATGATAAGTCTTCAATCTTGGAAAGCCATTCTACACAAAGAAAAGGGCGATGTTGCCCTTCACGCCGTTGTCCTGGCGGTACTTTTTATTTTGATCACCTGCGTCAAAGCGATTTTTGAATACGTCTTTTGGATTTACTGCCTTCCCTTTTTTTACTTAATAATCTCCTCATGGATAAAGCGATCCCAAAGGATACTCATCCATTCCTGTCTATTTTATCTCGTCCTTATATTCATCTTTTATTCTTTTCTTCTGTCTTACAAATCAGTTAACCAAAAAATGAATGGTCACTTTGTGATCACGATAAGCGGCCCTTCTCTTTTATATGGAACGGTCGCTCAACGAACTCAACCGTTAACGTCAAAAGAATTCTTTAGTTGTTTAGCCTCCATTCCTGGACAAGGAGTATGTGAACGAATTTTTGATCCGCCACAATGTTTCCACTGGTCGCTGATTGCTGCCGACCAGATTGGTTATACCAAATTGTATGAACTTAATAATAAAGGAGTCCCCAATGAGAGAATTAGTAAGGAACTTGTCCATCTGACAACACTGAGAATTATTCAAAATCCCTGGCAATACGCATTTTTAACGATTCTAGAGAGTTTTAAAATGTTCTTTTGGGAATCCACCAAAATTGGGTTTGTGCATTATCCCGTGTGGCTAAGTAAAATTTTTGATTTCAGTCCGTTTAAGGATGGATTAAGATTTTTGGTATTTCTAATAACCTTTTTTTCAGTCGTCTATGTCACCCGATATATTTTGAACAAACGGCTTCAAATCTTTTCTGACAACTCTCACGAAAATTCCAAGGCTGATTTACTTTTCTTCATTTTACTTTTCATTTTTTCTTACCTTGCGCTTTATTCCCTCTTTCATATTAATACCCGCTACGCTCTTCCGATCGCTCCTCTTTATCTCATATTATGCGCTTATACTATCCATAAAATCACAGCGAAGAAGTAATGTTTAAGTTGGATTATAGAATTCTTAGAGGATAATCTTTAAGGAATAAAATAATTTTCTAGGGAAGGAAAATAACGACCAAGAAAGGCTCTACCACTTAAAAGACATACCTGTTCGAAGACACCCAGAACAAATGGGAATAGCCCCTCGCCCTTTAGTGGTCATCGTCTGTCGCATCGCAACCGCCTTCGGGCCATTCCAAACCTCCAACAAACCTGTTTTACCAATGGTGCATTTCTCATAAACTTCCGCTCCACTCCAGACAACACTTTCACAGCACTGCAGGACATCACCATTCCAATTCACTTGCATCGCTTTCCATAACCAATCACAGGACATTTTTAAAGGAAGTGATCCTGTGTACAAGGGAGGTTCTTTGTCTTCCAAGCCTCCTTTGGGATTGCCGGGACGGGTATTCAACATTAAGCCTAGCTCATCACAAAAATCGCGCACCAAAGGGAGTTGATGTCGATTATAATTGTATAAAATATAATCAATCAAAATAACCGTGCCATAACCGCCCTCTTTGTTCATGCGGGCAAAATTGCGGATATTCTCTTTCAATTTTCCCACGTTCCCATTTCTAATCTGCACGCTATAAACATCCTGAGTAAAGCCACTTAATTGAATTTTGATAAAATCTAAGCCTACCTCAAGAAGACTGCGGCCTCGCTTTTCATCCAGCAAAATACCGTTAGAAGCAATCATCGTAGCTACCTTATGATCAGTGGCATATTTTATAACCCGAGGAAGATCTTTATAAATCAAAGGTTCACCATTCGTATAGAGAACCGCAATTAATAGATGATCTTTTAACTGCCCGATAATATCGACACACATTTCATAAGGCATTCTTCCTTTAATAATTTTCTCACCCATAGGATCGGAATTTAAATCATAAATCTCCCCTTTCTTACTGCGACAGAACACACAGTTCGCATTACATTCGTTCCACAATTCCAAACTAAGCATGAAGGGAGATTTGGCGGACTTTTCTAATTTTAACAAATAAGCACAACAACAATGAAGCCAATTGAGAATCTTTTTAATATTGATTTTGCCTTTTCTAATAACAGAAAATAAAATTTTAATATGGAGGAGTGTATAACGATTTCGGTGAGTTTTCATAAATTTTTCCTTACCTAAAACAATTTCGCTTATGTCTCAAGATAAGAGTTATCTTTCTCTGAGCTTTCATTTTCCGGACGTCGTTGGTTCGAAAACCCAAATGTTCTGTCAATAATGTAATTGGGCCGTGCCTTTGACTCTTCAAATATGGCATTCAGATACAATCCCATAATCCCCAAACATAAAAGTTGAACACTACCAATAAAGATAATAGCGATCATGATTGCGGTCCAACCGGGAATCGCTTTTCCATGAACCTTCTCAGAGATAACATGAATCAAAAGTCCAAAATCCGCCAATATCGCAAAAAAACCTAAAAATATCGTCAGCTTAAGTGGTGCCGAAGAAAATGAAATCAGAGCAGAATCTAGGAAGTTACTGATCACATCCCAACCCAAGACATGGAACTTGCTTTCTCCCGCATGTCGGGATTCCCGATGATAAGGAAGATAAGCCTGTTTAAATCCAATCCAACAGACCAATCCACGTAAGAATGGTCGTTTCTCTCGTAATTGAATTAAATGATTCACCGCCCGTCGGGAAAGCAATTTGAAATCACCGGCCTCAATGGGTAATCTAATGGATGTCACTTTATTTAAAATTCCGTAACCTAATTTAGTTAAAAAAAGTTTTACCGTGGATTCCCCCAAACGAGATTGGCGGACCGTGTGAACGACTTCAATTTCTGGATCCGATTGCCAAACGCTCAGCAATTGTGAAATAACCACCGGAGGATCCTGTAAATCAGCATCCATATAGACAACCACATCACCCGAAGAATATTCCATTCCTGCCAATACTCCTGGGGAAGGCGAAGGGCCGAAACAACGCGACATTCGAATAATCCGAATGTCATTATAACCTTTAGCTTGTTCAATAAGAATATCCCATGACCGATCCGTGGAGGCATCATCCACAAAAATAAGTTCATAGGAAGAAATTCTCTCTTCCGCTTGTAGTTGTCGAAGGACGGTTCGCGTACGACGGATAAGTTCTGATAAAACATCCTCTTCATTACGAAATGAAAAAACGACGGATAATTTTTTCATTTTTCTAGATGGATGAAAATCGGCTTGACTCATATCTTTATTTCCTAACACAATTCACCTGTCTCTAAAAGAAGTTTATACTAGAAAAGTCATCATAGCAAATAGTAATACATCTATTAAGCTATATTTCGATATAATAATTAGAGGGTATCTCACAGATAGTATCGGTTGGAATTGTATTCACCGATATGTATGGGGCTGGTTTTTTGCTCTAGCAGCGGTCGGTTATTTTTACTAATGCTGCTCTATCGAACAATGACAGCAAAAGAACCATGAAAAATCTAAAGACCAAGAATTAATTTAAATGAGAAAACGAATCATAGATACCCACGCCTTTACAGGCGTGGTGCTTTTAAAATTCAAGCTGCGCTTGTCCTGTGTCTTCCTTGCCTTGCAGTTGAACGTACTTTCGGATCATGGCTTCATTTATTCCAACAGT
>JAHFGK010000182.1:4154-4603 GCA_023247475.1 Candidatus Omnitrophota bacterium | reverse complement strand
AGGTGAATTGGAAATAACGGATGTTAATAAGGAATATTTAAAAAACGGACGATTAAAAGTTCAATTGCTTGGCCGAGGTTATGCCTGGCTGGATACAGGAACTTACGAGTCATTAATTGATGCCTCTATCTTCATTAAGACTATTGAAGAACGACAGGGTCTAAAAGTTGGTTGCATTGAAGAAATCGCTTATCGGATGGGATACATTACAATTGACCAACTTCATAAACTTGCCAAAGAAATTCGCACAAGTTACGGAGATTATTTAAAAGGAATTGTCGAAGTTGAATAACAAAATACTTATTTTAGGTAAGGGATTTATCGGACAGCGTTTACAGGAAAATTTGAATAGCGACATTTCCACCGATCGCATTACAAATTTCGCGGACGTCCAAAAAATTATTCAGCGATACCAACCCAAGATTCTCATCAATGGCATAGGCTATACG
>JAHFGK010000182.1:0-4144 GCA_023247475.1 Candidatus Omnitrophota bacterium | reverse complement strand
TGTGGATGACTGTGAATTTGCTCTGGATAAGACGATCACGGCCAATACTTTTGTCCCAACTTTACTGGCAGAAGGGGCCATAAGAAATAACATCAAATTTGTTCATATCAGCAGCGGCTGTATTTACCATTATGACTATTCCAAGCCCAAACCAATTGGGGAAAATAAAGTTCCGGATTTCGTTGAGCTCTATTATAGCCGAACAAAAATCTATACCGAAAGAATCTTAGAAATTTTGTCCAAAAAGTATAATATCCTCATTGCGCGCATACGCATTCCTCTGGATGATCGGCCGCATTCTAAAAATGTCCTGACCAAACTGATCCAATTTAAGAAAATTGTGGATGTTCCTAATTCGGTGACTTATATCCCGGACTTTATAACAATCTTAAAGCATTTACTAAAAATAGATGCGCGGGGTATTTATAATATCGTCAATAGAGGAAGCCTAAAGTATCCTGACCTCTTAAAAGTATACCAAAAATACGTGCCCGATTTCCAATACAAAGTGATTGATTACAAAAAATTAAACTTAGTGAGAACGAATTTAGTTCTATCAACAAGAAAATTAGAGAGTACCGGTTTGAGGCTACGCACGACTAAAGAGATTCTCGAAGAATGTGTCAAAAATTACCTAAAGAATTAATTTAACACACCTTTTATGATTAAATCGCAAAAACGGATAGCTATTATAGGTACGGGGTATTGGGGTAAAAATCTCGTTCGTAATTTTGCCGAACTAAAAACCCTAAAAGCTATCTGTGACACAGACCCAGAGCAACTGAAAATTTTACAAAATGAATATGAAATCAACAAAATATATTCTCACCCCACGGATCTTCTTCAATCCCAGGATATCGATGCTGTTGTCATTGCAACACCAGCTGCCACCCATTATGAGATTGCTAAGGCGGCATTAATGGCCGGGAAAGATGTTTTCTTAGAAAAGCCTTTGGCTTTGACCATCCACGAAGCGGAAGAGATCGTCAAGATTGTCGATTCCAAAAGTAGGATATTAATGATTGATCATCTCTTACAATATCACCCTGCCATTATGAAATTGAAAGAGTTAGTGGATAAGGGGGTCTTAGGGAAATTACAATACATTTATTCAAACCGTTTGAATATAGGTCGTCTCAGGACAGAGGAAAATATTCTGTGGAGTTTCGCCCCGCACGATATCTCTGTTATTTTAATGCTGGTGGAAAAACAACCCCAAAAGGTGAGAGCCTTTGGCGAGGCTTATCTTCAAGATCATATTTATGATACAACCATCACAGATTTAACTTTTACCGATCGTCTTAAGGCACATATTTTTGTCAGTTGGCTTCACCCCTTTAAAGAACAAAAGTTAGTCGTCATTGGGAATAAATGTATGGCCGTCTTTAATGATGTTGAAGAAAAAGAAAAACTAACTTTGTATCCTCATAAAATCGAATGGATTAAACAAATCCCAGTCGCTTCGAAAGCTTCTAAGGAAATTATTAGCATCGAACCAAAGGAACCTCTCAAAGAGGCGTGTTTACACTTTCTTTCTTGTCTGGAGAACCGTACTCAACCAAAAACAGATGCCCAGGAAGCTTTATCGGTTTTAAAAGTATTACAACAAGCTCAAGAATATTTATATCGGGAAAAAACTAATGAAAAATGATGATGTGTATGTTCATCCTTCCAGTTTTGTAGATGAAGGAACTCAGATTGGTTCAGGGACAAAAATCTGGCATTTTTGTCATATCTTTAAAGGTGCACAGATTGGTCAAAATTGTAAAATCGGTCAAAATGTTGTTGTGCATCCCACCGCTATTATCGGTAGTAATGTCAAAATCCAAAATAATGTTTCCATTTATGACGGAGTAATACTTGAAGACGATGTATTTTGTGGACCTTCCTGTGTTTTTACGAATATCATCAACCCTCGGTCGGCTATCCCCCGGAATTCAGCAGAATTTTATCAAAAGACACTCGTCAGAAAAGGAGCCTCCATTGGAGCCAATGCCACCATCATTTGTGGCGTTACGATTGGGCGCTACGCATTTATTGGAGCCGGGGCGGTGGTCACTAAAGATGTTGGCGACTATGAACTGGTTTATGGTAATCCAGCTCGAAGACATGGATGGATGTGCGAATGTGGGAACAAGTTAACTTTTATCCGGCATAAATCTCAATGTAAGGTTTGCTCAAAAAAATATATTAAACAAAAAGATATCGTTTCTCCGGGCTAATAATTTTATGAAAATGACTCTAAAGAAAAAACCAAATGTTAACAAATCTCCTCTTCCGCTACAGTTGATCGATCTTAAGCGACAATATCTAGAATACAAGAAAGAGATTGATACTCAAATCCAAGGGGTCATTAACAATTCTTTCTTTATCATGGGACCTCAGGTTAAACAATTGGAAGAACAGTTGGCTCAATATGTTGGTGTCAAATTTGCTGTCGGTTGTTCTTCTGGAACTGATGCTTTATTACTAGCCCTTATGTCCTACGCAATCCAAGAGGGCGATGAAATTATTACAACCCCCTTGACGTTTATTTCCACTGGTGAAGTGATTGCTTTTTTAAAAGCCAAACCAGTCTTTGTCGATGTAAATCCTGAAACATATTTAATTGATCAAAAGAAAATCGAGAAAGCCATCACCTCTAAAACCCGCGGGATTATCGCTGTAGATTTATATGGACAGTGTGCTAATTATGACGAAATTAACGCTATTGTTCACAAATATAACTTATTTGTCATTGAAGATGCCGCCCAATCATTTGGTGCTGAATATAAAAGTCAGCGTGCTTGTTCTTTAGCCGATATAGCTTGTACATCTTTTTTCCCCGCTAAACCGTTAGGGTGTTATGGTGACGGAGGCATGATTTTTACGAATGATGAAGAAAAAGCAAACATAATGAGGTCTTTACGTATTCACGGGATGGGTAAAGATAAATTCGATAATGTCCGAATCGGGCTCAATGCCCGGTTAGACACTCTACAGGCAGCCGTACTTCTTGCCAAATTCAAACATTTACCGAAAGAAATTAAATTACGCAATAAAGTGGCTAATTATTATAACCGACATTTAAATAAAAAAATGATCACTCCTAAAATTTTGAACAATAACCTTTCTGTTTTTGCTCAATATTGTATTCGGGTTCCCGATCGCAATGCATTACAAAAGCACCTTCATGATCACGACATTCCAACAGCTATCCATTATCCAATACCGTTACATTTACAGAAAGCTTTTTCTTATTTAGGACATCAGTCGGGAGACTTTCCGAATGCCGAAAAAATATGCCTTGATATTTTAGCTTTACCAATGCATCCATTTCTGAAGCAAAGTGAGCAAAATTTTATCATTGATACCATAAATTCATTTTATAGCGCTTAAACGCACACATAAAATTTTTTAATATTTTAGCTTGTTTCAGTAGAAGATTGTTTCTAGAATATTTTTGTATATAAATTTAGGTGATTATATGAAACTTATCATTCAAATTCCGTGTTTAAATGAGGAAGAGACTCTTCCCAAAACTCTTCAAGATCTGCCTAAACATATCGATGGCATTGATCTCATTGAAACGTTAGTTATCGATGATGGAAGTACGGATAGGACCTCGGAAGTAGCCAAAGAATGTGGGATCAATCACATCGTAAGACTCACCAAACGCAAAGGTTTGGCAAAAGTATTCCAAGCAGGATTGGATGCTTCCTTAGCTGCCGGAGCAGATATTATTGTTAATACGGATGCCGATGGTCAATACAAAGGAGAAGACATCCCTCGCCTCGTCCGCCCAATTCTAGAAGGCAAAGCTGATATTGTTATCGGCAACCGTGATATCGAGAATGTAAAACAATTTTCCTTTCTTAAAAAACGGTTGCAGCGCATAGGAAGTTGGGTTGTTCGGCAACTCTCCGGATCTAATATAGCGGATGCGACAACTGGATTTCGTGCCTACAGCCGCGAGGCGGCTATGAATTTAAATATTATTTCTAGCTATACTTATACGTTGGAAAGTGTTATCCAAGCTGAGCATAAAAACTTAGCTATTTATAACATTACAATTAGCACCAATGAGGTCAAGCGAAAATCTCGGCTGTTTACGAATATTTGGGAGTACATCGAGCGATCCATTGTCACGATTATCCGTGTTTAT
>JAHFGK010000023.1 GCA_023247475.1 Candidatus Omnitrophota bacterium | reverse complement strand
TCCTGCCTATAATGGGGAGCAGTATATCGGTGTGTTTTGACACCCGATGAGCAGTGGGCAAAACTCTCCAATGTTCAAAATTCTAGCTAATAATTGATGAAATCGGAAGAATATAAAAAACTAGGTGATATTGAGCAACAGCATTGGTTTTATAAAGGCAAAAGAGCGATCGTTAGAGGGTGGATTAAGCGTTTTGTTCATTTAAAACCGACAGATCTATGGGTCGATGTTGGTTGTGGAACAGGTATTTTTGTTGAAGAGTTAAGTAAAGAATGTCGAAGTTATGGCATTGAGCCATCTCCAGAGGGTATTGAATTATATCTTAGGTCTAATAGAAGTAGAAATTTGGTTGCTGGTTCTATTTTATCTTTGCCTGTTCAAAGCCAAACGGTGGATATTGCAACATCCCTGGATGTTTTTGAGCATATTAAGGACGATCGACAGGCTATTAGCGAAATAATTCGAGTTGTGAGAAAGGGCGGATTAATTGTTATCATGGTCCCGGCTTTTCAGTGGGTTATGAGTGATTGGGATGTCGCTTTGGGGCATTATCGTCGATACAATTTCCGTGATTTTGATGAGCTTCTCCGTGATCAACCGGTTATGGTTCTTCATAAAAGTTATATAAATAGTCTTATGTTTTTACCGATTGTTTGTTATCGGCTTTTTAGAAAAATATTCCGACTTGATAAGATTAAGCGACTAGAAGACATTATTCCCTCCGCAGTTATCAATCAAATTTTATATTATATTTTTGTTGGCTCAGCAATGATCAAATGGCCGCGGATGCCGATTGGCTTATCCGTTTTTCTTATTTTAAAGCGTGAGTAAAGAATTGCTTAATATCATTAAGCACAATCATTTTAATGGTTGCTGATTTCGCATTTTTTCAGGTGGCAACGGTGAGATTTTCGGTATATATAAACGGGCAAAGTAAGATTAACGATGTTTAACAACGACAAAATAAAGTATAACTTAGCAAAAAATTCTTCGACCTGGGGGAATGAGGGAGGCAAAATTCGGTCAGAGTTTATGAAGTTTTTTATTGTTTTTTTTACTAGCCTAACCGTTTATTATCTTCTTTTCCCGATTCTACAGAAATTAGGCTATCCGAATGAAGAACGTTTTGGGAATTGGAATGCATTTCTCCTGAGTGAAGGGTTTCAGAGGACCAATAATATCTTTCTCTATATTACGGGGTGTGTAACTTTTTGTTTGACCTTAATTATCTATCGACTTTTTATTTTTTCAGTCATTGGAGAAAAAAAAGAAGTTTTGTGTTTAGAAGCTTACCTTTCATTCTTTTTTGTTGTCCTATCGATGGTCACAATGATCCCGGTGCTTAATGTTGCTCTATTATTCCTTCGCTTAGGTTCTATTTTAGGGGTGTGTTTGTTGGTGGAGAGGATCAAAAATAGACTTCAAATTAATGAGCGGACTTTGGGGTTATTAGAAAAAATTCTTATATTTTTTGTGATAGTCGCAACGTTGATATTTTTAAAAATTCATGTACTGGGCAATATTTTTATTTTCACAAAAATTTTCTTACAACCCATAAACATTTTTCTATTGATTCTGCTCTACTTATTAATCCGATCTGAGCAAAAACTCCCTAAATTGATACTATGGATTTTGGATGCCTTGACTAGCATTCTGATTTTTATATTGACATTTCGTAATGACGTGCACTATTTTGATTTTTCCAACGTTGTCTGCGCTACAACAGATGTGCTGTTGGGTAAAGACATCCTGCAAAACGTTATATCGCAGTATGGTTTTTTTAACATATATTTTTTGGCTGCCTTCCTTAAGCTATTTAATATTCAAGATGGTTATGTTGCGCTTTCCTATCTCAATAGTGCGTTTTATGTTCTCGGATATACTTTTATTTTTTTATTTTTAAGAATTTATACACAAAAAGTTATTTTCAGTATCTTGGCTTTTCTTAGCATCTTCGTCATCAATTTTTATTCTTATGCCAATGTTCCTTTACATTGGGTTCCGAGTGTTGGATTTTTAAGATTTGGAACCATTTTTCCAGTGTTATTCCTATTAGTAAATCAACGATTACGTCAAAAATGGTATTGGGGATGGCTTTTAGCGATAGGTGTGGTACTGTCGTTTTTTTGGGTGATTGAAACCGGTGTTTACATCCTAGTCGCGATTTTAGCCTTAGCGATTTGTAAATATCTTTTGGGAGGGAAATGCTCTGATCGTTCAGATTTACTACGGGTTATCCCCAAAATTTTGATTGTCTTTTTGTGTGTCCTATGTTTTCTCGCTTTAAGGATTTGGTTTAAATATGGCACATGGCCGATTTGGGAAGATTTTGTTTATTATCAAAAACATTATGTGCTCGGTGGACTGGGGTCATTACCGCTCAAAAATTTTTATCTTTGGCCGATCGTTGTCCTTATCTATTTTATAACTATATTTACCTGTTTTTCTTTTTATGAAAGAATTAAATTCGCCGATGCGTGGCTTTTTCTAAGCTTTTATGGTCTTCAATGTCTCTTATACTATATTTCTTTGGTGATCATTGACCATCTGGCGCGGGCTGCTTTACCGGCCACGATCTTATTTTTTATCTTTTTAGGATATTTGTTAAAAAAAGGCCTTGCCATCGAATATCGTTCTCGCCAAATCCCGCTCAAACAGATAGTTTATCTAGCAACGATTATCTTAACCTTATGGCTGACCTCAACGGTTGACCAATTTGCTGATCGGACAACATTGTTTGAACAGATTAAAGAAAATCCAAAAAGATTTATAAAGAATTGCCGGACAAATTCTTTAGTGAAGTTTTTTCCTAAAGATCGACTCCAGGAGTTTAAATATGATATTTTAGCTATTCAGCAATTGACCAGCCCACAAGAACCCATAGTCTTGATTTCTAAACATGACACGATATACCAGTTGTATTCCCATCGAAAATCATTTTTTAAAATAGCATTTTATCCCAACTTCAGTGCTACCAAGACACAAACGTCCGAGGCTATTGAAAAAATCTTAAAAAGTAATGTGCAAATAATTTTTATAGATCACTCAGCTTACCAATGCTTTACCAACAGAGTAAGCGAGCATGGGCTTGTTATGAAGCAGGAATTAAGCAAATATTTTCGAAATGAAAGAAGGTTAGGCTTGTTGGATCTCTACCGAAGGATCTCACCTTAAATGGACGAGATCTCCTCCATTATTTAACTTCCCAATTGATAAAGGCTATAGTACAATATTTTCAATTTATCTAAAACCAGTCGAGAATTTTCAGTGAATCGTAAGCCCAAATACATACCAGCGATGAATCATAAGTATAATCTGAATAAAATTTTGAAGCGCCAGTTATTCGAGACCATGCTCAAAATCCGCTTAGCGGAAGAAAAGATTGTGGCAGTGTATCACGAGCAGCATATGCGCACTCCAACACACCTTTCCATTGGTCAAGAAGCTGTAGCCGTGGGCATCTGTTCGGCGTTAAAAAAAGATGACCAAGTTTTTTCTCCTCATCGATGTCATGCCCATTATTTAGCGAAGGGAGGAAACTTAAATGCCTTTTTTGCAGAATTGTGTGGGCGAGAGACGGGTTCGAATCGAGGACGCGTCGGTTCGGCTCATTTAACCGATGAAAAAGCCCATGTTTATGCTTCCCCTATTTTAGGAGCGATGATTCCAGTAGCGGTAGGGGCTGCCCTTGCTTTTAAAATGGATCGTTTAAAGAAAGTGGCGGTGGCTTTTTTGGGTGATGCCGCTATTGAAGAGGGGATTTTTACGGAAAGTTTGAACTTTGCTATTGTTAAGAAACTTCCTGTCTTATTTGTTTGTGAAAATAATCTCTATTCTACCAATTCTCCTTTAAGGGTACGCCAACCGCCATCCCCGCTCTACAAACGAGTGAGTCTTCCGGAATTATCAACCCAACAAATCGATGGGAATGATGTTGAGAAAGTTTATCAAGCGGCATCGAAGGCCATTCAACAATGTCGAAGAGGAAAGGGACCAATATTTATCGAATGTCTGACTTATCGTATCCATGAACATGTGGGACCGCTTATGGATTATGATAAAGGGTATCGCAGTAAAAAAGAGGTGGAATCCTGGATAAAGAAATGTCCCATTAAACGTTTTAAGTCAAAACTCATTAAGGGAAGAATTATGAATTCTAAAGAAATTGATGCGCTGACCGCGGAATTAAAAAAGGATATGAACGAGGCCTACGTAAAGGCGCTTCAAAGCCCCTGGCCAGATACAAAGACATTGCTAGATCACGTTTATTAATCTATAAATTCTGTTTGGGGAAGGATTCGGTTTCATGGCAAGACAAAAGAAATTAACACAAAGGCAAGGATTTAAAGCCGGTGCCGAGTCGCAGTTCGTTGAATCATTAAAATTGGGGCCGTGGGCTTCCTATAGCTTATTGGACGATCCGAAGCACTTATGCTTTGTTCTTTCGCGATATAAATTTTGTGCCAAGATACTCGAAGGTAAAGACAATATTTTAGAAGTAGGTTGTGGTGATGCCTTCGGAATACCGATTGTGGCAAAAGCCGTCAAACGGGTATTTGCTATTGATTCATCGAAGAAGTTAATTAAAGGTAATCGCGCCCAACTTAAAAAGATTAAGAATATTGAATTTCAGACCATGAATATTTGTGAAGAAACGCCGAAGGAAAAATTTGACGCCATTTTTTCTATTGATGTGATCGAACATTTAGATCCGCAGCTTAATCATGTGTTTATGAAAAATCAATGTGCCTGTTTAAAAGAAGATGGTATTTGTATCATTGGCACTCCTAATGTAACCGCCTTTAAGTACGCCAAAGATTTGAATAAAGTACAACATATCAATAATAAAAGTCACAAATCTTTGAGAAAACAGATGGATCGATATTTTAAGAATGTTTTTATGTTTTCAATGAATGATGAGGTGGTACATACGGGATTTGGCCCAATGGCCCATTATTTGTTTGCTGTTGGGGTGGGCCCACGAAAGCGATAAATTTGATGAACAAAATGATGAGTATTGCTATAATATAAACAACATGACGAGAAAAATCTCTTATGCTCAAGCTATCTCCGAGGCGCTAGTCCAGGCAATGGATCTAGATCCCCGGGTTTTTATTTTTGGTCTTGGGGTGGATGATTTTAAAGGAATTTTTGGGACAACACTGGAAGCCGCGAAAAAATTTGGGTCCACCCGTGTTTTCGATACTCCCGCCTCCGAAGGGGCTTTGACCGGCATTGCGATAGGTGCTGCTCTTAACAACAAACGTCCCGTTCTTGTTCATGCCCGTAATGATTTTATGTTTTTGGCCCTCGATCAAATGCTCAATAATGCCTCCAAATGGAAATATGTGAGTTATGGCCACTCGAGTGTCCCGTTTGTTGTACGCGCGATTATTGGAAAAGGGTGGGGGCAAGGCCCTGTTCATTCCCAGAGTATTCAATCTGTTTTAGCTCATTTTCCGGGTCTTTACGTTGCCATGCCGAGCAATCCTTATGATGTTAAAGGAATTTTGCTGAAAAGTTTGCAGGTGGATACGCCAGCGGTTATTCTGGAACACCGCGCGTTATATAATTGCGAAGGAGAGGTTCCCGCTGAAGCTTACACCGTTGAATTCGGGCAAGCGAAAATCGTTCATCCCGGTAAAGACATCACGGTTTTGGCAACTTCCTTGATGGTATTGGAAGCTCTTAAAGCAGCACAAATTTTAAAATCTGAAGGTATTGAGATGGAAATTGTCGATCCGGTTAGCATCCAACCCTTAGATGAGGAAACAATTATTACATCGGTGAAAAAAACAGGACGTTTGATTTGTGCCGACACAAGTTGGGCGCGGTGTGGTTTCTCCGCGGAAGTGGCGGCTATGGTGGCGGAGAAAGCCCATGCGCATCTTAAAGCAGCTGTTCGACGCATTGCGCCTCCTCCTTGTCCGTGTCCTGTTTCGAAACCTCTGGAAGATGCGTTTTATCCAACTTATCAGAATATTCTTGAAGTGGTTTATGAATTACTGGATAGAAAAATATTTTCCAGCCAAAATCGTTTTCAAGAAGTGGATAGTTTTGTTGGACCTTATTAAACGTTTTTAAATCATAAGCGAGGTGGTGGCATGAGTACCGATCTGGAAATGCAGGTCCAAAAGTCCCTTGACCGCGTCAAGGTTCAATTCTCCGAGGTGGCCAGCAAAAATGCGGTATTAAATGATATTGAAAAAAGACAACTGCTTCCCGCTTTGAAATCTAAACCCATTCGCATCCGGATGGAATTAACCAATGAATGCAACTTGCGGTGTGTCTTTTGTTATAAAAGTTATTTTAATGTCAAAAAGCAAGATTTATCGATGGAAGAGTTTCTTAAACTCGATTCCTTCTTAAAAGAAGCAAAATTTTTAACATTCTTTACTAAATCTGAACCACTTATGGCCCAAACTCTTTTTCCCGCTCTTGAACATTGTACTCAATACGAGGCGGCAACCTATTTTTCAACAAATGCCATTCCACTTACGCGTGAGATTAGTGAGAGGTTGGTAGACTTAGGGCTGACCTTCATGCAGGTTTCGGTCAATGTTTTTGGGGATGAATATGCTAAAGTCTATCGAGGGGGAAAATTCAGCCAACTGGAGGAGAACCTAGGAATTTTAAATGAAGTTAAACGAGCAAAAAATTCTGCTAAGCCCCATTTAAGGCTCTCGTTTTGTTCAACGAAGAAATCCGTTCTTAATTTAGAAGAGGCCATTCGTTTCGCCAAAAAATTTGAATTCTCGCAAGGCGTACAAGTAACACCTGTTTTTGCCGTCGGGGAGGATCAAATCAATGACACGTATGAATCTGATCCCCAATATTTTGATTGTTACTATGATCGTGCCAGAAAACTCGCCAATGAATTAGAAATACCGTTCTGGATTATTAGTAATCCACAGAATTCTTTAGAAGAAGTCTATTGTTACGATCCCTGGGAATCGATTAATATTGAACCGAATGGGGATGTTTATCCTTGTTCCGTTTCGAGCCAGGTGATGGGCAATCTCAATGAAAAATCTATTGAGGATATTTGGAATAGCCCTCGGTATCAAGAATTCCGTAAACGGGTCAATATCACCGGCCCGGAACAAAATGACGATTGTCGCAATTGCATTAATTGCCATCTACATCATATGAAAACAGCTTCGAACTCAGCGGTGGAACGAAAAGTCATGGGTGGTGGGTATTATCGGATCAAAAAATAATAATCAGAAAAAAATTCTCCATGCCTCCCTTAACCGAGTTAATTAAGAAAAAGCGGAAAGAAGTCTTTCACCTCAAGCATGAGGTCTTAACGGAAGTTATCTATCGCTTACCTTATATGCTTCCGGATCGTTATACCTTTGTCTTAACCAACCTTTGCAATCTCACTTGTTATTTTTGTTTCCAAAAAAAGGATCTGCGTGAAGATCGGATGAGTTTGGAAGATTGGCTTGATCTGGCTAAACAATTGCCAAGTTATGCACGGGTAACCTTGACAGGTGGCGAACCGCTTATGTTTTACGGATTTGACCAGATCTTTTCATATGTGGCGAAGCATTTCGATTGCAATATGATTTCCAATGGGTTATTACTCAATGAAAAGAAAATTGATTTCCTTCTGTCATTCCCTAAATTCCGTGTCCTGTCCATTTCCGTTGATGACATCGGTAACAAAAGCCGCGGCGTTAATGAAAAGCAATGGGAACGTACGGAAAATATGATGCGTTATTTTGTCGAGAAACGGACTCGTCTTAACTCCAATTGTGTCTTGGAAGCGAAAACGGTTGTCTTGGATGATAATGCTGAAGATTTATTTGTGATTCATAAATATTGTGTGGAGGACTTGCACTGTGACCATCATTCCTTCCAGTTTCTGAAAGGATCCCCTACACAGCATGCGGATTATATGTTCCCATTTGATGATATCGTAAAGAAATCGCATGCCCCAGTTTATCAAAAATTTGACACTATTAAAGAACAACTGGAAAAGGTCAAAGAATATAATTTGCGAACAGGCAAGACCGCTTTTTTGCATCCCAAAATTGCATCTTTAAACATTAAAAAATCGCTACCGAATATCGATTATCTTAATGAACGCGAATTTATTAAAGATAATTATCATCCGTGTAAATTCCCTTGGTCAAGTGTGCACATTAATGTCGATGGGAATCTATTCCCCTGCATGGCCGTTTCGATGGGGAATGTCAAAGAAACATCGCTGGCGGAAATTATCCACGGTAAGGATTTTATCCGATTTAAAGATTTAATCAGACGGGAAGGGACGGTGGAAGGGTGTAATCGTTGCGGCTGGCTTAGGCCAACGGCCAATGGAAGAATTTTTAAGGGGCCGCAATGCCAAAAGGCATCGATCGTCTAGGCTAAAGCGGATTGACGGAGCATAGCGTTTCCTTTTAAAGTCGTTAAACACTTTGAAATCATCTATCCCCTTCATAATTGCCATCAATTGATTCAAGTCATAAATCATTTTAATGAATTTAACAGGAAGACCTAAGAGCAAGAGAATTTTTTAAAATTAATTTCGATTGCACCAATAACATAAATGTTCAAGAAGATTGCTCATCCGAGACAAAATAAAAAGACCGTTGTGATTCTTTCGGTCAGTAGCGATATCGGTCTGGATTTGGCCAGAAGGTATTTAAAGGCGGGTTATCGTGTGGTTGGGACATATCGTTCGGCAACGCTTATTCGAGAGTTAAAAACGATGCCTCACTGTGAACTCTTTTATTGTGATATTTCCAAAAAGGAAAACATTAAGGCATTTGTTAATAAACTGAGAAAAGACAAATTACGGTGGCAGGTTTTTATTTCCTGTGTTGGACTGCCGCAGCCGCTGACATCTTTTTTTAAGACTGATTTTGACCGCTGGAATCATTCGGTCCATGTCAATTTTATAGAACAGTTGAGAGTTTTGCATGCCCTTTATCCTTTACGTCACCTTAATACAGTGGTGGATGCTATTTTTTTTGCTGGTCCGGCAACGAATAATGCCATAAAGGATATGTCGGCGTATGCTATTTCCAAAAACGCACTTATTAAAATGTGTGAATTGCTGGATGCGGAAAACCCTGATCTCAATATTTTTATTGTAGGACCCGGCTGGACCAAAACCAAAACTCATTATTCAATCTTGACGGATAAAGAAGTCTCCAAAGAAAAATTTCAGTTAACGCGGGATTTTTTATTCAATAAAGAGGGGACTCCCTTAGAGGATATCTATGCTTGTATTGAATGGCTAAGAAAACAAGGGAAGGAAGTGGCTGGGGGTCGTAACTTCTCCGTTGTGTACGATGCATGGAATGGACAGAAAAGTAAACTATTGGCAAAGGCATTACGGGCTGATGCTAATGTGTATAAATTACGAAGATTTAACAATGATTTTTTAGTTCGAACTGTTAAACAAGGTTAATGAACCCACAGAATTTTTTAGTGATTTGAAGATATGTTTTTTTCTCGAGGGAATTTTGTGTTAAAATATAGCAAATAATTTTCAAGAATATGTCTCAGCCTAAGAAGGAGTCTCCGTTAAAGCTATGAAAGAAAAACTCACCGCTCATGCCCATCGTTTAGAAGGGCAACCGATGTTCCGGCTTTTGGAGAGGATTAAGCAATTAGAACGACAGGGCCGAGACATCGTTCACTTTGAAATAGGAGACCCCAATTTCCCCACCCCTGCCAAGGTTGTCAGCGCCTGTATGGAGTCCTTACAAAAAGGGAATACCCATTATACGAGTTCATTTGGCTTAGAAAACTTAAGGTCCGCCATTGCGGATTATACACACAAGACGTTAGGATTTAAACCGGCCCTTAATCAAGTTCTCATTTCGCCAGGTTCGAATGCCCTTATTTATTTTGTTATCCAATGTTTAGTCAAGCCCGATGAGGAGGTGATTGTCCCCGATCCTGCTTTCCCGACCTATTATTCTGTTCTGAAATTTTTGAATTTAAAGGCAGTTCCCATTCCATTAAGAGAGGAAAATTTTTTCCGCATGAATCCCGAGGATATACGGAGAGCCATTACCCCAAAGACAAAACTCATTATTATCAATTCTCCCCAAAATCCTACGGGTTCGGTCATGACTCAAAAGGAGATCGAGAAAATAGTCGACATCGCTCAACAGCATGATTTGTTTATTTTAAGTGATGAGATTTATCGACTAATGGCGTATGAAACTATTCCTTGCTCACCATCCATAAGAGATCATTGCGAAAAACGTACGATTATTATGACCGGATTTTCAAAGTCATTTGCTATGACCGGTTGGCGATTAGGGTATATGATTGCCCCCGAAATCTTGGTTGAAAAAATTGCGCTTCTGGTGCAAACTATTGTTTCCTGTGTTTCCCCATTTATTCAAGAGGCCGGTATAACAGTACTTGAGGAAGACCTTCCTGAACTTGCTGATATGATGAGTAAACTTAAAGTGCGGCGAGATTTAATGGTAAACGGCCTCAATCAATTGCCGGGGGTAAGCTGTCTTAAACCAGAAGGGGCGTTCTATGTTTTTCCAAATGTCAAAAATACGGGGATGACCAGTGAAGAGTTTGCAAATGTTATGTTAGAGGAGGCGGGAGTAGCGTTATTGCCGGGGACAGATTTTGGAGAATCTTGTGAAGGGTATGTTCGTTTATGTTTTGCGAATCCAGTGGATCGTATTCAAGAAGGGCTACTGCGTATGCGCGATATCTTACTCAAAAGACAAGCCAGTGCCGTCAGGATTATCTAGGAAGTTCGAGGAATTCAAAATATGAAGTTAGCGGATTATGTCGTCAAGTTTTTAGAAAAAGAAGGGATTAAACATATTTTTTTAATCTCGGGTGGTGCGGTGGCCCATTTGGTTGATGCGGTGGCCAGAAACCTAAATATAAAATATATCTGCACCCAACATGAACAAGGAGGAGGTGCTGCTGCGGATGCCTATGCACGTATCAACGAAAATTTAGGTGCCGCCATGGTGACGAGTGGCCCCGGCGCTACCAATTTAGTGACCAGTGTTTGTAATTCTTATTTTGATTCTATCCCCACCATTTTTATTTGCGGTCAAGTAGCCACTTCCCGTCTAAGACCGAATGAACAATTACGCCAGAAAGGATTTCAAGAAACGGATGTGATTTCCATTTTTAAATCCATAACGAAATATGCACTGCAGCTTCGCAAAGCAGAAGATATTCAATACGAATTGGAAAAGTGTGTTTACTTAGCCCGGGAAGGACGTCCGGGTCCTGTTTTAATCGATATCCCGGATGATTTACAACGCGTGGATATTGATCCAAATAAATTAAAGCATTTCTCTTCACTGTCTGCCCGAGGCAAAAACCCACCCAGTGGTCAAATTAAAGAAGTTTTTTCATTCGTTGAATCCGCTAAGCGACCGGTTTTAATTTTAGGGGCAGGAATTCGGATTGCCCAAGCACAAAAGGAGGCCATCCAATTCGCTCGTTATCTTCATCTACCAATTCTTTTAACGTGGGGAGGAATGGATTTAATGGCTTATGATGATCCTTTGAATATGGGAGGATTAGGGGTGTGTGGGCCACGAGGAGGAAATTTCGCAGCTCAACATTGTGATTTGGTCATTGCCATCGGGACGCGGTTGTCCCATATGATAACCGGCGGCAAACAAAATTTGTTTGCACCTAAAGCAAAAAAGGTGATGATTGATATTGATTCGCAAGAATTAACAAAATTTACCGCAAGTGATTTATCTCTGGACCTAGCGGTCGAGAGTAGTATCCCTAAATTTTTTAAAACCTGTCAGGATTTTTATAAAAACTCATCGATTGATCGCTTTAACCGATGGCGAAAACAAATTCAATTATGGAGAGAAAAGTATCCCATTTGTCCTAGCGAATATTACAACCGCAAAGAGAAAGTGGATTCCTATGTTTTTATTAAAGAACTCTCTCAATTGGCTGAAGAAGGAGATATTATTATTACGGATGCCGGAGGAAATCTTTCGTGGACCATGCAGGCCTTTGAGGTGAAAAAGGACCAACGTCTTTTTTCCGCATGGAATCATTCACCGATGGGATATTCGTTACCCGCTAGCATTGGCGCTGCCTTAGCCGGAAGTCGTGAGGTGATCTGTATTATCGGTGACGGCGGCATTATGATGTGTATTCAGGAGTTGGCTACCATCAAAAGACATAATCTCCCGGTTAAAATTTTTATTTTCAATAATCACGGGCATGGAATTCAAAAGCAAACCATTGATACTTGGTTAAACTCGAACTATGCAGCGGTGGACGAAGCCACAGGACTTTCTTTTCCTGATTTTGCGAAAGTCGCTGAGGCCTTTGGACTGCCGTATTGTCATATTGAACACCACCGGCACCTTAAAGAAAAACTAAAAGAAGTGCTAAAGGCGAAAGGTCCGGTGTTGTGCGATGTGGAGATCGTAAAGGATCAGAAGATTGTCCCCATGCTTAAATTTGGAGCTGGTTTAGAAGATCTGGATCCAAAACTTTCCCGAGAAGAGATCGCGGCCATAGAAAGGCAAGCGGAGGCTTTTAATCAACAACGAATGGCGGCGGTAGGAGTGCGCAGCTAATTTCAATATTTAAAGTCTATGAAAAAACGGATTGTTATTTTAGGCACGAACGGATTTATAGGCAATTGGTTATTAAAACGATTTTCCTCCGATCAACAATTTTCAGTAACGGGCTTCAATGCCCAAGAGTGCAATTTATTATCACCTGCTTCAACAAAAGATGCTTTATCGGATCTTAACCGCAACGATGTTCTCATCATGGCAGCGGCGATCACTCGATTAAAAGATAATTCTTTGGAAGCCATGATGAAAAATATCCAAATGGTTGAGAACCTTATTCGGGTTATTAGTGAGCGACCGGTTCACCAATTCATCTATTTAAGTAGTGTGGATGTTTATGGGTGTCTCGAACGAAAATTTATTAAAAAAAATCAGAGGATCACGGAACAATTTGAACTGAAACCGGATGATTATTATGGGGTGGGGAAGGTGGCGTGTGAATTTTTATTAAGAAATCAGTTGGGAGATAAAAAAATTGCTTTATCGATCTTGCGTTTACCGGGAGTCTTTGGGCCCGGAGATGAAACCAAAAGCCTTATTGGGCGTTTTATCCAATCCATTACCGAAGAGGGCAAGGTCTGCATTTACGACAATGGCGAGGATCGCCGCGATTATTTGTATATCGAGGATGTTTATACCACTGTTCGCAAATGTATTGAACACCGATTGAATGATATTGTCAATGTGGTCAGTGGTAAGAATTATTCCATTCGAGAAATTGTGGATTTAATTAAGAAAACACTCGATTCTTCCTGTCAGGTTGAGTTTAAAGAGGCTATTGATCACGAAAACGAACGCATCAAGAATATGCAATTCGATCCGGAGCACTTGTTGGCAGTCTTACCGGATTTGAAAATTCATGATTTATTTTGGGGTATTAAATGTTATTGGGGACAATGGGAGTACAGTAAGGTTAATGAGTAAGATATGAATATTGAACTACGAAAAAAAATTGTGGAAGTGATTACTAGTGCCGGGGCGGGACATATCCCCAGCGCTTTTTCTATTGTCGATATTGTGGCCTATCTCTATGAACATATTCTCAAATTCGATCCTAAAAACCCGGATTGGCCGGAAAGAGATTATTTTATTTTAAGTAAAGGCCACGGGTGTGCCGCATTGTACGTGGTACTAGAAAAACACGGATTTATTACGCAGGAAGATCTCGATAAGGAAAGTAAAGAAGAGGGGGTCTTAGGAGGCCATCCGGATTCAACAAAAATTCCTGGAGTGGAAGCCTCCACCGGTTCCTTGGGACATGGCATTGGAACGGCCATAGGTGTGGCTCTGGGACTAAAAATCCAACGAAGAAATAATAAAGTTATTGTTCTTATTGGCGATGGAGAATGTAATGAAGGAACTATCTGGGAATGTGCGCTGGTGGGGGCAAATTTAAAATTGGGTAATTTGTGTTGTATTGTTGATAATAATGGATCAGCATCCCAGATTCTTCCTGTCTCTGATTTGAAACAAAAATGGGAGTCGTTTGGTTGGGAGGTTTACGAAATCGATGGCCACTCGGAAGAACAAATGGCCGACGTTTTTTCTAAAATTAAATTCGATTACACCCAAAAACCGAAAGTCATTATTGCCAATACGGTAAAGGGCAAAGGCGTTAGCTTCATGGAAGTCCACGGCCCCTGGCATTATCGCGCTCCTAAACCAGATGAACTCGAACCCATTTATAAAGAATTGGATGCTCATACAAGTAAAAATTATTGAGGAGAAAACGAGTGCCGTCATTAAGAGATTCCTTTGCACAAATTTTACATAACGTTGGCCGAGAAGATTCGAATCTTGTCGTTTTGGTAGGAGATATTAGTCACTTTCGTTTGCAACCCTTTGCGAAGGATTGTCCCGGACGTTACTATAACGTCGGAATTTGCGAGCCTACGATCGTCAACATGGCGGCTGGTCTTGCGAAGGTAGGATTCCATCCGGTGGTGCACACCATCTCTCCTTTTATTGTGGAGCGTTCTTTTGAACAACTCAAATTAGATTTTTGTTATCAGAAATGGGGAGGGAATATTGTGACCGTGGGGTCGGCCTTTGATTATGCCAACTTGGGATGTTCTCATCATTGTTATGGTGATTTTGCGATGCTTAAAACTTTGCCCGAAACGCAACTGTTTTATCCCGCCTCTTATATTGAATTTGATTGCATTTTTCGTCAGGTCTACAACAATGATGTTTTAAGTTACTTTCGTATCCCTATGCATGGTCATTCTCATTCATTAAGCCCGGAGCAGATTAATGTCGGCGAAGCAATCAAGATTTGCGAAGGACAGGATCTCACCATGGTTGCTGTTGGCTCCCAACTGAAGACGGCATTAGAATCGCTTGAATCCTTAGCGGAACTCGGCATTACGGTAGATCTCATTTACATCCATACGATCAAGCCGTTTGATTATCAATCGGTGAATGAAAGCCTGCGTAAAACCCATCGGTGTTTGGTCATTGAGGAACACAGTATTTTTGGTGGCGTATTTGATGATGTCGTGCGCTACAGCCAAGAAATTGAACATGCTCGTTATGCCTCCATAGCCATTCCGAATACTTTTATCCGCGAATATGGGACGTATGAGCAACACTGCCGAAGATTGGGATTTTCGGTAGAAGGAATCGTGCAGAAAGTTAAAAACCAATTAATAAATTATTCTGAGCCATTAAAGAAAATTTTTCCATAACAGTTGAAATAAACGCATCCATGTGTTCCGGGAAGTCCCAATACTATTTTTCACAAGGTCATTATTTTCCCTCCTTAAGGTCATCTCGTTCAAAAGAATTTTTCGAATTCACAGATAATTTATTTTTTGTCTATGAGAAAAGATATATCGGTAATTATACCCGCCTACAATGAAGAAAAGAATATCCGCTCAGCGATTGAAGCGATTCAGGACATATTACAAAAGACTCGTTTGAATTATGAGCTTCTGGTTTTTGATGATGGCAGTCAAGATCAGACAGGTCCGATCATAGATGAGATGGCGCCTCGGGTGGCGCATATGAAAGTTATTCATAATCCGCGTAATAAGGGGTTGGCTTATATTGCCCGTGAAGGGATTAAAATGGCCAGCAAAAATTATGTGACTTGGTTTCCGGGAGATAACAGTGTGGATAAAGAATCTATGCAAGTACTCCTCTCGGCAATAGGAAACGCTGATATCATCATGGCGTATATGAGTAATATGCATGTGCGCCCATTTTTAAGACGGTTTTTAACGCGTATTTCTACCTTTTGTTTGAATAAACTATTCGGTTTACATCTTCGCTATTACACTGGCCCGATTATTTATCCCGTAGACTTGGTCAGGCGTGTCCCCACGGTCGCCGAGGGTTACAACTTTTTTGCAGAAATGCTTATCCGGTGCTTAAAGAAAGGGGTTTCTTACCAGGAGATGTCGTTTATCCACAAACCCGACAATGAACGTAACACCAAAGTTTTTTCCTGGCGTAATTTCACCAGTGCCATTAAAACAACGGCAATGTTAATTAATGATATCAATTTTAAGAAACAAAGTGGCGGCACTGACTTACCTTAACAGAGATTTTATGGTAGTCAGTATTGCACCAACTCATTCTTAATCTAGATAAAGGCAGTGCAGTACCAACTACCCCAAAATTAATTTATTAAGGAAAGTTGGTGAGACCCGAAGGGTCGTCCCTTGACGTCTCGATCTTAAACACATAAAAATAAATCAATGCTCTATTTAATCACAAGTATTCTATTGTTTATCTTATCTATTTTCATCCATCTGATTTGGTGTCGACACAAAGATGTTCAACAGTTAAATATTGCACTTTTCTTTTTTATTTCCTCCGTTTGTCTACTAATTTACTTTGGAGCTGTCTATTTTCATCCTTACCTTAGGCTGGAAGATACTCGGTCTTTATGGAAATTTCCGTTGAAGTTAACCGCAGCGTTTCTTTATATTTTGCTTGTTCCTTATTACCCTGTCCTTTATTACTCTTCCTTTATGCACAGTCCCACACAAATTATTGTGTTACTGCTTAAAGAACAAGGAGGAATCACTTTGAAAGAACTGTCCCAGCATATAAATGATGAAAGGTTTATCATCGCCCGATTAAATTCTTTAATTAAAAACGGTTATATCGCCTTTGATGGTTACTATTATAGATTGGTGCCAAAAACAATTCTTTTTTGTCGGATCCTAAATATCTATCAGAAACTTCTTGGCCGAGAGATGGGAGGTTAGATGCTCACTATTGATTCGATTATTTTAACCACTGCCGTGGGAACATTTATTATTTATCTTTTGGCGCACCTTTTGGTATTCCGGTTTATTGCGGTGAAAGGGGTTTTACCGTGGTTGATGAGGGTCTTTTTTTTGGGTACGTTTTTTAACGTCATCCTTAATATTTATCTTTCTTTATCCAAGACAAAAATCATGATGGAGTCTGGAATATTAGGTGTTGGTTTTTGCGTTTTCCTCTCATTTATTATTTATGGCATAATGTCCTTTTTTTATGTTCTCAACATTTATGGTCCCTACGAAAGTTCTTTGAGTGTAAGATTGATTAGAGAAATATACCAGACTTTACCTCAGGGAAGCACAATCTATGAAATTTTAAAGCGTTATAACGCCGATATGATTCTGCGGACAAGACTTGAGCGATTAATTGGTTCCGGAGAGATTATTGTAGAGGGACCCATTTATAGAATTGGCAAATACCCATGTATTTTTTTGACATTGCATTATATAGGAAGAATTCTTAACAGAATAGTCCTTAAAACTAGAGCAGAGCATATTAAAAAAAAATATAAGTAATATACCCAACAAGCCGCCATTATCAATTTATGTCCCGTAAAGATTCTTTTTTTTTGATTTTTAAATTTATCCTACCCGTTGGTTTATGGATCTTCCTTTTCCGTTCTGTTCTTCTTGGTGAAGCCTCTATTAGTGGCGAGAATTTCCTAACGTATAGTATCGTTAAGTTTTATCTTGATAATTTGCAAACAGGGGTCTATCCGTTATGGAATCCATATCTATTCTGGGGTATCCCTGATCACATTACCTTGATTAATATCGGGACTTTTAATCCTATTTGGTTTTTAACTTTTTTCCTTAATAAGGTAGGGATGAGATTTTATACCGCCTACCTGATGACGATTGTCACCTATTTTTTTATCGGACAGTTAGGTTTTTATCAATTGGTCAAAGCCATTGTGCGTAATCCCATTGCGGCTAATATGGCTTTTGTAGCTTTAACATTTTCCTCACTGAGTATACCTTTATTTGCGCAATTGATTATGTTGATTATTTTTGTCCCTAGTGTGTGGTTTTTTTATTTTCTTGTCCGATTCTGCCAAAATTGGGATAAACGATATTTTGTCGGCATCGTCTTTTGTTTAATGATCATTTCGACGACCTATCTACCTTTTTATTTTTTAACAGTTTTTCTTACCGTAATTTTTCTTTTTGCAATTATTTATTTCAGCATGTTTAAAGGTATCCTGATAGAGTGGTTCAAATTTCTAAGAAAAAACTTAATTCTATCTTTTATTTCTCTTGTAATAATTATCTTATCTTTGTGGCCAGCTTATCAATCTTACCGAATGGTGGCCGAGCATGAAGTTATTGTCCCTTTTCGCTATGGGGCACCCACAGACGTTTATAAAAAGGGTCTCACTTTGACTTTTAAAGGAACAACAGATGGGGCAATGAGCGCCCGTATGTTAGCAGATGATTTATTCTCGAATCTCAACCAAATTTCCTACGGTAATGATGGCTTTTTTTATGTCACAACCTTTTTATATCTCATTGCATGTTTAGCTGCATTAAGTCAATTCAATAGGCTAGTGGTTTTGTTAGTTTTTTTAACACTTATTTTATTTTTGTTAGCCATCTCCAATGCTGCACCATTGCATCAATTTATGTTTAATTATGTATTTTATTTCAAACTTTTCCGTAATCTTCATTATTTCATGCCTTTTTTATTAGCCTCCTTTATTCTTCTAGTTGCAGAACAATTACGGATACTCTTGGAAAATAAAGGAACCCTTGCACAATTGCGTTGGCTCAATATGGCTTTTATTTTTGCTGTTCATTTGGGGTGGATTGCTTTCTTAGCAACGAGAGAAAATGTGATCTGCTCGTCCTATCTGACCATTGTCATTAGTCTCTTATTTTTCCTGTTTTATTTTCTGAAACAAGGGAAAATGAATGAGAAATTATTTATCTTAGTTTTATTCTTAGGTATGGTTGTGCAGCCTATAGAGGTTTTTTCCTGGCATAATGCTAAGGCTAAAAACTACAAATCCGGAGTGATCAAAAAGTGTACCCAATTGCCTTCTGTTAAACCTGTCTTTTCGTTCATCCGCCCCTTAGAACATGTCAGGAAAGGGATTGACAAGAATCTTAAAGTGGATCCATCTCAGAATTTTTTTTATATGTATCGTGTTTCGATGGTGGATTCTCCGGTATTTTTTATGCCTTATGAATATGGATTTTTAACTTACTGGTCTTACTATCTATCCAAAAACGGTCCCAAAGAATATATCCAAATTTATACTCGCAATAAATTTTTAGTTTATGATGGGGTTGAGGTCCTCGATAGACCGGAGATGCATTTAAATACAATGAAATTGGTGCTCCTCAATAATCGTAATGTGGCCATCATCGCGGCTGATCAAGAGAGCACACACGATCCCCGATTGTTATCTTTAATCAAAGAAGGCAGCAACCTAAAAATGAGCCATGCGGCGGTTATAGATTCTCCCTCTGAACAATTTAAAATTAAACATTTTGATGTCAATTCTATAAAAATTGAAACAAATTTTGTTACCCCAAAATTTTTAGTCTATAATGACAGCTATCAAAGTGATTGGCAAGCCTTTGTCAATGGCAAACGGGTCCCTCTCTATAGAGCCAATATTGCTTTTAAGGGAATAGCGATCCCTGCTGGAAAAAATGAAATTTATCTACGCTATCACCCCCTTGGTGGTCAATATATATATTTCTTCCTTTTAGTGGTCTTTGGGATAGTCTTCCTATATCTAATCACCTCTCTGACCATAAATCGAAGAAGAACAAGGGAAATTTATGGG
>JAHFGK010000181.1 GCA_023247475.1 Candidatus Omnitrophota bacterium | reverse complement strand
ATGTTATGAAGCGATTTCATATGTTGTATATCCAACCCATTACATGTGGCAATATGAGAATGACAGTTAAAAATCATTTTTGGTAAAACCACAGGAACCAAATGATCTTGATTCCATGTTTTAAAAAATGGAATAGGAAAGGTGGGGTGAGGTCCGTTAAATAACCAAATGAAACCATATTGTTCTTCGATGGGATAAGAAAAGACTTTGGCTGACTTAGGAATATCCGACATGTATGGAATTTCTTGGCATTCTCCGTTCCCCTCAAAAGCCCAATGATGAAACTCACAACGCAATCGATTCCCGATGACACACCCACGACTTAAATCTGCGCCTAAATGCGGACATCGGCTATCAAAAGCATAAACCTGACCATCTTCCGTTCGAAACACGGCTATTAATCGATCTAATAAAACAATTTTCTTAACTTGTCCTTTTTTAAGTTTTCGACTTGGCATTAATGCATACCAACTACTCATCAAGACATCAGGATTATTAAATAAATTAGCCATAATTTTTATTTCTTTAAACTACAACCAATCCGAATTCTTCCATAATGAACAATTTCGACAAGGTTCGATTTCATCGTATCGATTTTGGGACATCAATGAACGAAGATTATTAACCTTTGGGGAATTATAAATCTCACGAATAGATTGAAGCTTTACATTCCCCAAAATTTCCCGATTTCCCCAATCATTCAAACACAGAGGCATATCGCCATTAGCCAAAATATTAGCCATAGAAAAGGCGTAAGGACAGACAGGAAATATATTTTGGCTTAATTTTCTTTTGAAAAAATTTCGAATACGCAACTTTAAAGTTTTTGGCTCTAAAAGACGCTCATATTTTTTAACCGTACCCGAGCGATTATTCACATTATAAATCAAAACATTAAATCCCTCTTTTTTCCAGTACCGCCTGAACTGATTAGCCTCTTTATAATTATCTTTTTGACGGATTAATCGTATGAAAATATTAATTTTGCTTAAGTCTAGATTTTTTATTTCTTTTATATTTTTAATAATTTTTTCCCAACTTAACTTTTGCATCGTCTTCTGAAAGGTAATTGGATTTGTTGCATTCAAGCTAATGGTAATCATATCTAAACCGCTGTCGATAAGAACCTTCATTGACTCTCCATTCAACAAATCACCGTTACTCACTAATTCAACCATCTGATGAGGTTGAGCAATGTTTTTGAAATAATGAATTTTTTCTGAAAGTTTTTTATCTAACAGGGGCTCATTCTTAGACATAGGAATCAAAATACGTAATTGGGATTCTCGCGCACATTCTTGCGCTATTTTCTGCCATAACTCATCTGGCATCTCCTGGTATTCTTCCTTGGCCGTCGTGTAAGGATACGGACACATTTTACAGGCGGCATTACACCGATTAATTGTTTGAATTTGAATGACGACCGGAAATAATTCCGTTTTATTTGATTTCCATCGATTGGGATTGGGTGTTAAATCTAGGTAGGATCGGATTTTAAATCCAAATTCAGTGATATTTTTTACACGAGGATTTAGATATCCTGTCTTTGACTTTAAGAAAGGATAAACTTTCACTAATTTTCTTAAAAAGAAATGACAGAGCCGCTGAGTAACACGCATTCTGTCCTTTTATTAATTCTTGGGGATCGAGTCGGTTTCTAATTTTCTAAAATAATTTTACTGAAAATCTTTCTAAATAGATTTCTCTGTTCGAGGTCTAAGATAAATAAGACCGCCAATTAATATCAAAAATAGGATAGCCTGCGCCCAGTACCATGCCGCCGGTATTCCAAAAACTTCAAAGGCTTGACTGCTAAAACTAACCATTTGTATAACTCTTATAGAAAGTAAGCCTATCACACCATAAATAATGGCCACATTCTTAAGAGGATCTCGTAAAGCTAAAAATGCTAAGACACCTGTAATAAGCATATACCCAGCTAGCATACGAGCGACGTGTTCTAATTGTGGAGATGGAATAATTTTTGCTTTATAAACGGCGGCTGCGAGATCAGAAATAGAAAGAAATGGCATTACTCCAAGACCCCCGATAATTAAATGAGGAATACAAACTATCCACAAAACTAACTTTAGAGTAGATGTACACGCACTTTTCATGAGGCCTCCTTTGTTATAAATATTAATTAATATTTTTTATAGAATATCATACAATCTATTTTTAAACCACCCATTTCACGTGGCATACTAAGAATGAGAATGCCCGAAGAAAATTTATCTCTCACTTAATTGTAAATCCTATTTATCAATCTCCACAACTTCCTCCCAATTAAACCGAACATACTTGCCCATCTTAATCTGCGGGATCGCTTCCTGCCCGAGGCGTGTTCGCTGATACACCCATTGAAAACCATCGTCTGCGCTTTTTGAGAACTCATTTCAACTCATACGACATCAAAATGTCATTTGAAATCCGTTGCCCTTTTTTTATAATCCTCGAAGGGAGAAGTACTTTTTCACCTAAAACGTATGGGTCACACTGACGGAAAAATATTCCTGGGTGTCATTAGCTCTTTGCGCGTAGGCGTCCCCTGGCGCGAAATGGCCGTAATCGATCGTGACACCTATATCCGAGAGAATCTGCCAGGAAAAACGCGTGTCCAATTCCTGCCCGATATCACGGGAATTCTGGGTCGCCTCTAGATCACTAATGCCACCGGCGGCTTGATGCTTAAAAAAACGGAAATAGTTAAATTCAAAGGAGAGGTTGCGTAAGGATCGGTATTTTTCAAGAGGATAAAATTTTAACCCTGTCCGGTATAAATAAAGATTCGACAGCCGGGGGCTGAGGCTATATCCCGTCGGGAGATAGCCGAAATAAAGGAAGCTGCGATCTTTCCCTTGGCTGTTGCCAAACTCAGTATCCGTCACGCTCTCGCGGTCTTTATCTCCGGAGCCCAGGGCATATTCGAAGGTAAACCGCGGATGGCTGTAGAGAGAGAGGGAATAATTCACTTCACTATCAATTGAATAGGCATCCACCTTTTTTTTCTCATTCGTCCCAAAGACACGGCTCGTCCCATTTTCTTTGATCAACTCTATCCAATAATCAAAATATTTTCCCCACGTCCCTCTAGAGCCAAGACCAAAATATTGGGAGTTGTAAGTATATTCATGATCGGGATCAGGCGGCTCTTCGTTACTCTCATCCTTTTGGGCTAAGGTAAAGCCGTAGACTTGATGATGGCGGATACCGGCGTAGCCTACGCCTAAACCAAAAAATTTGCGGTCGCTTTTTTTAAGAGCCCCGGGGATACTTAAGTCGATATTATCCTCGTGCGGGAGCGTTTGGGATAATAAAAGGCCGATATTCCATCGGGGTTTTTTGAAATTAATCTGGATGCCGTCGTTGACGTCACTGTATGCGATGCCTTTGCCGAGATTAAAATAACGGCGCCCCAGCTCAACCCAGACAGGGGAAAAGTTAAAGACAAGATAGCCGTAATCCAAATGAGGGCCGTTATAATCAAAACGCGCGCCCGGTCGGACACCGCTGCGCTCATCATAGACATTCTTTAACCGCACATACAACAAATGCTCCCTCGATGGATTTTCTGCGCCTCTGGGTCTAAAGGCGGCCTTAAACCACAGCCGGTTATCCCACGAGGATTTTTCATCCAGGGCATCATCCCGGCTGCGATCATTATCATCGTTATTAAAATTCGTAAAACGGTAATTAAACCAGGCGCCGTATTCGTAAAGGATTTTTTGCGTCTCATGCAATGTTTGCGCTGGAAGCTGATCGAGGATATTCCTTTTTTCCTCTTCTACCCGCCGCTTTTGCCGTGACTCCTGTGCGAAGGAGACATTCGATAAAAATAATATGGCTCCCATCCCGAAAAAAAGCGGCCTTGCCTTGAGCAGGTTTTTGATTTGCCCTAACATTATTTCTTATGTCTATCCCAATAATCCGCCGCCTGAATGAAGGTAATGACCAACTCTTTCCCTGAGATATATTCATCGCCGCTTCCTGGAAACATTATTCTTTCGTAGACTAATTCCTTGTGGGCGTAACGCTTGGTTAATCCAAACAACTTAAGCCAAATCCCTCCTTTGATCCTTAGGGCCTTGCAAAACGGAATCGCTAGTTCTGCCCGACGGACCGGGCACGCAACGCAAGGACTTAAGGAGGTATCAATAAGACCAATCGTTTTTAGATAGGTGTACTCTGAGGCGAAGTCAGGATACTTTTTTTCTAAACCGAAAAAAGCCGTTAAGACATACACCAAATCCGCGTATTGAGCGCGCGGCTTAGCAAGCAGCTCTTCAAAATAACGCCGTCGTATCTCTCGGGTTTGCGATTCACTGGCGGGAATTTCTTTGGTTTCTTCAATCTGAGGTTCGGTGGTTTTAAGATTCCCTCTCTTTTCCTCTTCAATCCTTCTCTCATCTACCGAAGTCTGTGCGTATAAAGTCACAGGGGAAATAATGACCGTCATCAATAGGCAGACGATGATTCTATGCATAGGGAAGATTATCTTCGGGAAACAAAATGAAGTCAAAGGGAGAATGATAAAAGGTGACAGCCACTTTTTTTTGAAAAAAACAAAAACAAGTGGCTGTCACCTTTTATCACCTTAAAAAATAAATTTGCCAATCGGCGAAAGATATGGCATACTTAAAGTGAGAAGCATAGCAGCTTAGTCTAACGTGGGTCCTTAGAAGGACTGAC
>JAHFGK010000022.1 GCA_023247475.1 Candidatus Omnitrophota bacterium | reverse complement strand
GGCCATCACAATGATTTCATCGGAACCATTGCCAAAGATTAACTGTTGGGGACTAACACCTAATCGTCGTGCCAGAGCCTGACGTAGATAGAAACAGTTGCCGTCGGGATACCGATTGAGGGTTTTGGCTTCTTTTAAAATCGCTTGTTGGACCTTGGGGGAAGGGCCGTAAGGATTTTCGTTCGAAGCTAACTTAATAACTTGTTTTAAACCTAATTCCCTTTGAACTTCTTCAATGGGTTTGCCTGGAATATAAGGTTTAACACAAAGAACACTTTTTCGGGCAATATTTCGCATGCGTACAATTGTCTTAAATGTCCTTTCATCATTCTCATTTTAAGCTGGGTAAGAGCCGAGAATTTTCAAATATTTGCACATATGCTCCAATTGGTCGAGCGCTTTTTTAACATGTTTATCCAATCGATGTCCTTCAAAGTCAACGAAAAAATAATAATCCCACGCCTTTTTCTTGGAAGGACGCGATTCAATCTTCGTTAGATTAATACGGTATTTATAAAAAGGTGTTAGCATCGCATGCAAAGCCCCCACTTTGTCTTTAATCGAAAACAAAATGGATGTGCGGTCATGACCTGTGGGTGAAGCATCCTCTTTTGCAATCACCCAAAACCGCGTCGTGTTATGAGCAATGTCCTGGATATTTCTTTCTAAAACATGCAAGCGATAGATCTCCGCTACTTGAAGAGAAGCTATAGCGGCGGCATTCTTTTCTTTCGTGGCTTTTTCTGCCGCTATTGTCGTTGAAGGAACCCACACTTGCTCAGCATTACGCAAATTTTTATTTAACCAGTTGCGACATTGACCGAAGACTTGTGGATTAGAGTAAACATAATTAATTTTATCCTTATTCTTAATCCTGGCCAAAAGGTTATGCGAAATTGCCATCATACTCTGAGAACAAACTTTGAGTTCAGAATCCGCCAAAAGATCAAAAGTATCCGTGACCGCCCCTTCCACGGAATTTTCTATGGGAACAAATCCATAATCACATTCTCCCAACTCAACTTTCTCAAAAACCTCGGGGATATTTTTACAAGAAATATAATTGACTTGTGATCCAAATTTCTTTTTAGCTGCGATATAACTAAATGAACCTATTGTGCCTAACGTCGCGATATTTAATGGTTTTTCTAAAGATAAAGAACACGACATGACCTCACGATAGATCTCTTCCAAGGCTTCCGCCGACATCGGTCCCTTATTCAGAGCCTGAATCTTCTGTAAAACCATTTTTTCTCTATCCGGAGAATAGATGCTCTTGTTATTTTTTAATTTTTCTTGACCAATCGACTTACTAATTTTAGCGCGTTCATTAAGTAACGCTACCAGCTTGGCATCAATGGTATCAATCTTTCCTCGTAATTTCTTAAGATTCATGAATTTTTAGCGATTTTCCTAAAATCGTACACCGATTAATCTTGATTTGCTTTATTTAAACTCTCTTGATCGGTCTGAATAGAGGCGGCAATATTATTTTGTGTTTGGGTTATTTCTTCTCCTTTAGATTCCTCGGTATTATGAGGCTCAGTCGTTTGCGTTTCATTCATCTGCTCCATAGCTTCTTTTAAATCGACTGCCCGGGGACCGGCAGCGTTGGCGGATACCTCCTCTTTCTGCTGCGGATCACTTTCTTGAACTATCATCTGTTTATTTTCAGTCTCTGAAACTAGTGAAGGGAACTCTTCCAACTTCGGTAAATCGTCTAAGGATTTTAAACCGAAGTATTCTAAAAACTGTTTTGTTGTCCCGAAAAGGTAGGGACGACCGGGAACATCTTTACGTCCAACGATTTTGATTAATCCCTTTTCTAGAAGATGGGCTACCACTCCGTCGGAATTTACGCCGCGAATCAGTTCAATATCAAGACGAGAAACGGGTTGCTTATAGGCAACAATGGCTAATGTCTCCAAGGCCGGTCGGGACAACTTTTCCTTAACACGGACTTTAAAAAATTCCCGAATATGCGCCGCGTACTGGGGATTACTTAACATCTGAAAGCCACCCGCGATTTCCACAATCACCATGCCACGTTGTTGGGCCTGATATTCTGATTTTAATTCGTCGATCAACAGACGAATTGCTGCAGGGGTGACGGTTCCTAAAACTTCTTGGATTTGTTCCAACATCACGGGTTTTTCATTCACGAGCAAAATCGCTTCAATAACTTTTTTCGTATGATCTTGGGACATGGAATCCATAAATGTTTCCTTTTTTCGTCAGTTAAAATTTCGTTATACTTTTATTCTTTGTTTATAAATTTCATTTAATAATGCTTCCGTTGTAGTAATATGGGGAGCATGTCCCATGGCTCTCTGAATCATCGCCGTAGCTTCTTGTCGTTTATATTGTAATTGGATAAGTACCTCCAAGGCTTCTTCTTGCCAATCGGTTGTACCTTGTGTCTGTCTAACTACCACTTCTTTATCTTGAATTAGGCCGTATTTGCCGACCTTACCTTGCAACTTGGCGACAACTTCTTTCGATTTTTGCAGGCCTATGCCGGGAAGTGTCTGTAAAAACTTAAAATCACCTTGATCAATAGCTCGGGAAATTTCCGAAATGGGTCGATTAAGAGCCTTGACTGCTGCCCGCGGCCCAATTCCAGAAACGGTTATAAATTTCAGAAAAAAATCACGCTCGATTTCATTAAAAAACCCGACTAGAACGGGAATTCCATTGGATGGACCGATTTGAAAATAATGGTAAATAATTAATTGGATATTCCCCTCGCTATCGAGATGGTCGCCCACCCGTTGTAAAATTGAGATGGGCATGAGGACTTCATAACCTAAGCCCTGCACATCCACAATAATAGAATTCTGTGTTTTTTCAATGAGCTTACCCAATAATTTGACAATCATAAATTTATGTTCTGCCTCAATCGTTCCTGCGATACTGAACGAACTCGATAACGTAATTGCTGAACATAACCTAATGCCAATGCTAAGGCGTCCGAGGCATCAGTTGTCAATTTGCTTTCATCAATATTTAACAAATGAGCGACGACGCGTTGTGTTTGCAGTTTGGAGGCATTGCCATTACCGACGATTGCTTTGCGAATCCTTTTAACACTTTGCTCAACCAACTGAATATTTCGATGCGCACTTAAAAGACAAATCACACCACGGACATGCCCTAAAATACAGGCGGTGGTGGGATGCTTATAATGCGAATAAAGTTTCTCTAGGACCATCACATCGGGGGTGTATTGCAAAACAATCTCATCTAAATTTTCATAAATCTTTTTAATTCTCTCTTGGATAAAATCTCTTTGTTTGGGTTCGATGGTACCCGCCTCTAGCAATTGAATAGATTTATTAAAATTTTTTTCAAAGTCGATTAAACCATATCCGGTGGCTTTTAGTCCTGGATCGATCCCCAAAATTCTCATAAACACTTTTTAACTATCCTTGCGCCGCTTTTTCTAATTCTTCATCGGGAATATCAAAATTGGCATGAACGGCCTGAACATCCTCATAATCTTCTAAGGCTTCCATCAGCTCCAACAATTGTTTCGCCTCATGCCCCTGGATCCTAATGGTAGAGTTGGGGATCTTAGTTATTTCAGCCGTTACCATGGAAATTTTTTTTGCTTTGATGGCGTCCTTGACCGCCTCGAACGTCGCTGGCTCAGAGGTAATCTCGTAATAGTTCCCTTCTGTTCTCATGTCTTCTGCCCCAGCTTCTAAAATGACATTCATTAATTCATCTTCATTGGCTTTATTTTTTTCAATAGAGATAAATCCTTTGGTGGCGAACATCCAGGCCGTGCTACCAGCACCAGCTAAACTTCCATTTTTTTTCGCTAAAATATTTCTAATCTCTGCAGTAGTACGATTTTTGTTATCAGTTAACCCCTCAATGAGTAAAGCCACACCTCCGGGGCCATAAGCATCAAAAATGAAGGATTCATAAATAATGCCAGGAAGTTCTCCTGTCCCCTTTTTAATAGCATTTTCAATATTACTATTGGGCATATTCACTTCTCTCGCCCGAGCAATGGCCGCCCGCAAACGTATATTGGTCTCTATATTTCTGCCGCCGTCTTTAGCCGCAGCGGTGATTTCGCGGGTGACCTTGGTGAAAGCCGCGCCGCGCTTAGCATCCGTCGCTGCTTTTTTATGTTTAATACTCGCCCATTTTGAATGACCTGACATTTATATCCTCCTCATCGATAGCTTTAAGTGGTAAGTCAAACAATGTTTTTACTTTTGCACTTTTCTTGTCACTTACCACCTACCACTTATCATTTAAATTAATAGAGCAAGCCAATAAGCCGAGTTATGTACTTCTCGATGGTTTACGAGATGGGTGGTTATCCCACTGACTTTAGCGATTGCTCCCTAAACTCTTGCAGCCTACCCGGAAATACTAACGAAGCGGATCACTTCGCCCTTCTGCACCATAAGTACAAAAGCGTCTTTCCTTATTTGGCCTTGCTCCCTGTAGAGATTGCTCGTTTCACCCCACCCCCGCCAAAGGCGGGGAGGTATCGTCACTGTAGCTCTAATCCTCCCCCGACGTGCCGTCGGAGTGTCCTCATTTAAGAGGATACATTATCCTTTGGAGCTCGGACTTTCCTCCTCAAAGTAAAACTTCGAGGCAACCACCTTGGCTTGCTCTTTATTAATAGCCTTTTTTGCTAATCCATCGGCATCACGATTTTGTTCCCTAGGGATTTGTTTCATTTCAATTCTTTCAAATTGTTGAGCCAATTGCTGAACTTCAGCAAAAAGCGATTTTATCTTCTCGTTTTTGGTTTTATAAGTACCTTTAAGTTGATTATAAATTAATTCACTATCCGTATGTAATCGTATTATGGATCTTTTGCGATTTAACGCTTCTTTTAAAGCATAGATAAGAGCTGTATATTCAGCTATGTTGTTGGTGGCTATCCCAATCGCTTGCGATAATTTTTTAACGACCTTCCCACCCTCTTTTACAACAATACCTATCGCGGCTGGACCAGGATTACCGACACAAGCACCATCAATATAAATATCCAAAATATTACTCAAAGATTATCCTCACCGGTTATTTAAGATCTTCCTCCAGGTAAAGCATCCGCGCACACATCTCACAATAAACGATCTTATCATGCATTTTGATTTCGTTAATCATTTGGGCCGGCACGTTCATGTAACAGCCACCGCAAGCGTTGCCCTGAATGGAAACAATGGCCAAACCCTCCTTATTGACCAAAATACGCTCATAGCGTGCTAACGTTATCCTATCAATATCGGGAACAATTTGGTTTCTCTTTGTTTCTAGAACTTTAACTTTCTGTTGAATTTCCTTAACTGTGTCCTCAACTTCCTTTTTTTGTGCTAAAAATTTTTTCTCCTCCTCGACTAAAACAGTCTTTTCTTTACCAATCAACGCCGTTAATCGATCAATTTCCTCATAAGATATTAGAATTTTCTCTTCAAGGATAGATTGATCTGACTTGATATATTCAATCTCCGTCAATTTGGCCGTATATTCTTTATTCGTTTTGATTTGGGAGAGCTGAGTATTTGCTTTAGCGATATCCTGTTCTTTAATTTGCAGGTCAAGCTCTTTGGCCTTACGTTCAAGTTGTAACGTTTTAAGTTTCTCTTCGAGTCCCTTTAAATCAGTTTTTTGTTCTTCAAATCGTTCTTTAAATTCTTCAATGAGTGCGGGTTTTTCCTTTAGTCCTTTTTTAAATTCGTAAATCTCGGCATCAATTTTTTGTAGTTCAACGAGCTTCTTAATTTGCTCTAGAATGGAAACTTCCGGCACTTCTCTATCCTTCCAATACGGTTTCTCATATTCATTTCCAGTAAAAGGAATGATTCTGGTGGGCACAGAAGGGATCGAACCTTCGACCTCTGTACTGATTTTACTTAAATGATATTTGGGAATCAGTACTGCCCAACTTTTTATATTCCAATGGGCGTAGAAGGGCTCGAACCTTCGACCTTTGCCATGTGAGGGCAACACTCTAACCAACTGAGCTATACGCCCAGATGATCCCTTAAGATAGAATCAGTACTGCCTGCGTAGCGGCACTGCTTCGCGGTGTCCTAACATCCACAAAAATTTTTATTTAGAAAAGTTGGGACTGCCATCTGAGGACAGCACTCTAACCAGCTGAGCTATGTGCCCCGTGCTCCAACCAAAATAAATATTATTCAACAAGACTTAGAAAATCCTCATTTCTTAAATACAGGAACTCGAGATGAAATCATGTTCTTAAAGCACTAAAATTTTGTATTTTATAGTAGGTCTTTGAGTTTTGACGCTTATTTTTGTCTTTTCACTGGGCCCACCAGGACTCGAACCTGGGACCAATTGATTATGAGTCAACTGCTCTGACCGACTGAGCTATGGGCCCTAAATTTCAAGACCTTTTGGGCCAAATACTTACAATGCCTTTATTTCTTGCTTCTCCCAACCATTGATCCCTTCTGACGTATTTGTGACGTAAAAGGCTCTGGGATATATAAACTTTCCAACCTTTAACTCATTCTGTAGCCACTTAATGAATTTGGGAATCAAATTCATCAGCTTTTTGAATTAAATCCTCTAATAATATTTTTAAATTTCTATCACAGCTATTATTGTCCTCTACCGTAAATAAATATGAGTTCTTTAATAAACTATAGACAATATATTTAGGGTGGCCCGTTGAATCTTTGATTTTCTTTCCTAAGAAATTTTTAAAAGCGGGATTAAGCCTAACCCCAAATTTTACACTTGAGGAATTTCTGCTGACAAATTGAAGACAAAACTGTCGATTTTTATAGTCAAACGAGAGTATACGATAATCCCATGGATTAAAAAAATTATTAATTTCATAAACTCCACCAGTTAAAGATTCTAATATGGGCTTAAACTTCTTTATATAGTGTTTTTTCATGAAATAAAGAAAAACAGATGCAATGCAAAGAAAACTCAAAGGAATAATAATTATCCGAACGTCCTGAACCATTTAATTCCAATCGTTAATTTTAACCAGAACTCCTCGCTTATAAGTCGTGGTTCCAGTCAAGATTTTTGTGACGTCGATACTCTAAATCACTACCAAACTTAAATTTCTCCAACTCGTAGGAAAAATACAAGCTTACAACAATTTCAATGACTTACGAAAATGGCCCAGAAAATATTATGAGTGACCTGCTCTGACCGACTGAGCTATGGGCCCACTGGTCCTCGTAAAATCCCTTTATCCCTTAAAATTTGCTATTAAGCATATCATAACGCCCATCTATTTTCAACAGAATTTGCTTATAGAAACCAACGATTTTTAGAATTTTTTAACATTTAAGAAGAATAATGAAATTTAGGGAAAAAACAGAAAAATCCAGGATAGGTGGAGTCTATGAGAACTCTAAATTTAACATTTTCATATTGTTAAAAAGGGATTCGCAGGACTGACATTAAATAACCGGAACTTCTTGCCTATCTTACAAATTTCAATTTAAAACTTACTCCTCAACCTTAACTTTAAGTCTTCCAGAAGGTTCAACGCCATCAATAGCCAGACGATAGGAACAGAATATTTCAAATTCCTTGGGAATTTTAAAACTTTCTCCTCTAAAGCGCATACGTATGGATTCATCGGGCTTAAGAACAACACTTTCTCCTCCACGAAAAATTTTTCCCAAAGTGTTTAACTGTTTTGCACCCCATGTTTTATTGTTAAATATAAAAAATAATGATTCTGTTCCAAAACTTTTCACAAGAAAGTTTTTCTTACTGACGTTGGTCAATATCACCTCAAATTCTATCCTTTCATTAATCTTAAATACCTCTTTCACTGGAAGTAATGTCAATTGTAAAGGCAAATATTTTTGCTGATGATCCGCCAGTAAGGTCACAAATTTATTGATGGACTTTAAAATATCATAAGAAGCCCCATATAAATTATTCTTAAAAAATCCTGCAAACTTGACCCCGAGAACTGGGAAGGCGAAACTAAAGTACCCTTGCTCCTCTTTGAACATAGGATCATCTAAACGCGTAATGGTAATCGCAAATTCATAGCTATTTTTTCCAATGTTATCTTTCGGCGTTGTATAACGATATACCAATGTATAAATATCCAAAGGATTTTTATATACGACTTTTTCCCCAAATGCTCTTAACTCTTTAAAATTATTTTTTTCCTTAAGAATATCATAGTAAATATTCAATATCACTTGATTACAAATGGTCTTTGATTCTTCATCCAGCTGAATATTCTGGGCATAGGCTACAGAACCTATACAAAAAGCGATAATAAAGCTCAATAAAATTTCCCTCATCTTAAGTTCTCAAAAAGATAAATATAAAAATTGGATAAATTCCATGAAATAAAAAGGCCTACCCTCATTCTTTAGAGTAGGCCCCCAAACTTTTTGTAAAATAAAAGTAATCTACTTTAAACAACACTTTCTTCTCGGGCTGCAATATCAAGAAATGACTTGATCCGTCTGGAACGGGTTGGGTGACGCAATTTACGTAGTGCCTTAGATTCAATCTGCCGGACCCTTTCTCGAGTCACATTGAACTCACTCCCGACCTCTTCCAAAGTACGGCTCGAACCATCATGAATACCAAAACGCAACTCCAGTATTTTCCTTTCGCGTTCATCCAGAGTCCGTAAGACTGACGTTAATTCTTCTTTAAGCATAGAATGTAGCGTCGCATTGGCTGGAGACACCGCTTTTTTATCCTCGATAAAATCTCCGAAATGGGTATCTCCCTCATCGCCAATAGGGGTTTGCAAAGAAATCGGAATCTGCGATATCTTTAAAATTTCTTTAACTTTACTGATCGGGATACGCATCTGCTTGGCAATTTCTTGAGCAGTCGGTTCCCGTCCATATTCTTGAACAAATAAGCGAGACACCCGAATAATTTTATTAATGGTCTCGGTCATGTGAACAGGGATACGAATTGTCCTCGCCTGATCAGCGATAGAACGCGTTATAGCTTGTCTAATCCACCACGTCGCATACGTAGAAAACTTGTAGCCTCGTTTATATTCAAATTTCTCGACAGCGCGGATCAGCCCCATATTTCCTTCCTGAATAAGATCCAAGAAAGACAATCCTCGATTAATATATTTTTTCGCTATGCTCACCACAAGTCTTAAGTTCGCTTCAACCAGTAATTTTTTAGCCTTATTGAATTTCGATTGTCGTATTTTGATGATCCTCAATTGATCTTTAACTTTGCTTAAAGGTTCTCCTAACTCTTTAAGCAATTTTCTCTTTTGCTTTTTTAACTCAACAACGTTAATCCCTTTCTTTTTACTCTTTAACGCTTTATCGATTTTCTCAATCAATTGAGTTAATTCATCAATCCTCTTAACAATTTCCTCATTGACGGAGGAGGTTAGTTTAAATTCGGCTAAGGTTTTAGCGGATTTTTCTGTTCCCCCACGAGTACGAATAACCTTTTCTCTAATTTTCTTAAGATCGCGGATCAGTTTAGGCCTTCGCTCTAATTCATCTTTCACGACGTCTTCGAAACTCACCTCGTCATTTAAAACCTTATTGATAATGGATAAGGCTTCCTTACGGGCGAAGGCTGTTTTAAAAAGTGCTTCAGCAAATCTGATCTCTGTTTCCTCAATGCGTTTAGCTAAAGCAATCTCCTCTTCTCGAGAAAGCAAGGGAATAGATCCCATTTGCTTTAAGTACATCTTGACAGGGTCATCTAATGGAATAAACTTATCCGAATAAATATCATCTTTTGTCTGCTCTTCCCTGAGTCGACGCAGTTCTTGTTCTCGGGCATCGAGCTCGGGATCCTTGGCATCGAATTCCTCTTCGGATTCAATAACCTTGATATCCTTGCCATCCAAGATTTCAAAAACATGATCTATTTCTTCCGAGGAATCAACCGTGTCGGACAACAGTTCATTTACATCGTCATAGGTAAGAAAACCTTTCTTCTGCCCTAAGGAGACTAATTTATCGACATCTTGCTGTAATTCTTTTCCTCTTAATTCTGGATGATCATTATTTTTCATTTATTTCCCACCCCTTTTTATTGGGTTAATTATCGTTCCACTAACTTTAGTTCCTTTTTAATTAACTGGTTAAACGCCTCTTTCAATTCATCAAGTCGAACCAAGTTCCCTGCTGTTTCCGCTTCCTTAATTAACTCAACCAACTTGCGTCGGCTTAATTTTATTCGATCACGAATCATGCGATCAATACAATCCAAAAGCATTTTTCTATGATCAATCATATGCGTTTCCTCCATGGCCAACATGGAGGAAATCATGTGATGAATGTTTTGATCTTCGAAATGGCTAAGCATGGTACCCACATCTAACCTATTTCCACTCTCCGACAACTCAAAAATTTTCGACATAACCTTACAAATATTCTCATCTAAGAAGTCTGATAAAAGGACGTCTTTTTTGACGAGCTCAACAAATTCCTCATTTTCCAATATCAATTTCAAAATTTTGATCTCAACGACGCGGGGCTTTTTTTCTGTAGGTGCAGGGCTTCTACTTGCTTCGAAAATTCTTGTAGCCGGTGATAGCTGTTCCATCCGAAGGGCTTCTTTTAGTAGAGCCTCTTCCCCAACATCTAAAGTTTCTGCCAATTGTTTCATATAGCCGGCTTTAAGAATTGCATTACTAATTTTATTCAGTGTGGGCAATATCTGCGTACAAATCTTAGCACGTCCTTCAATCGACTTAGAATCATTTTGTCTCATTAGCATCCCTAATTTATAATCAAATAAGGATTGGGCGTTTTGGATCCGCTCGTTAAACTTTGTAACACCAAATTTCCGAATGAAGGAATCAGGATCCTCTCCCTCGCTTAGAACGGCTACTTTAACGTTCATCCCTTCTTCAATTAACAAATCGAGGCTTCGGATCATAGCTGATTGACCTGCTAGATCGGCATCAAACAGCATCACCACATTATGTGTATAGCGACGGATTAATCGAATCTGTTCAACACTGAGCGCTGTTCCTAAAGAGGCAACCATATTCTGGACACCTGCCTGAAACGGCATAATAAAATCCATATACCCTTCCACCACAATCACAAAATCTTGCCGACCAATAAATTCCCTTGAGAGTTGTAAGCCATAAAGATGATCGCCTTTTCTGTAAATGGCTGTCTCTGGAGAATTAATATACTTTGCTGGATTCTCCTCGAGAGCGCGTGCCCCGAAACCTAAACATTGCGACTTAATATCAAAGATCGGGAAAGTAATGCGATTACGAAAGCGATCATAAAAACCATTATTGTTTTCTTTGGTAACAATTAAGCCAGACTTTTCAATTAAGTTCAATGGAATACCTTTATTCCTTAAAAAGGTAATAAGTTCATCCCATTTGTCTGATGCGAACCCCAACTTAAATCTCTTAACAATATCTAAACTAACTTGTCGCCCTTTTAAATATTCTCTGGCTTTCGTCGCAGTGGGACCCTTATCCGCAATCAAATTCTGATGAAAATATTCCATCGCCAATTCATTAATAGGATACAAGGGACGATGGAGATTTGTTTTATTCGTATCCGCCTGATACGATTCAGGGATTGTAATACCGACTTTTTCTGCTAAAAAGCGAATTGCCTCAGGAAACTCCAGCCGATCTTGTTTCATCACAAAAGTGATAACATTACCGCCCACCCCGCAGCCGAAACAATGGAAAATCTGTTTATCCGGATTGATAATAAACGACGGTGTTTTTTCAGGATGAAAAGGGCAGACGGCTTTAAAATTTCGTCCCGCCCTCTTTAAAGGAATATAAGAAGAAATTGTTTCAACAATATCACAGCGTTGAATAACTTGGGCAATAATCTCCTCGGGGATGAAAGCCATTATTTCTCCCTACTACGATGTTTAGTTATTTGTTAATCTAAAGTTGCCAACACAGCAAAAGTAAGCAGTCTTCTAGAACACTAATCGCTATTCATTAACCTATTTTGACTTTTTTTTCGGTTTTTCTTCAATGTCTTTTAGCTTAAAGACATCATTATTCCTCTTCTCATCCGAAAAGAATTTACTAATGAACCCATCGAAACAACCACTATAAACATTCGGAGATAGATCAACGAGATAAAAACCTAAAAAGGAATCTTTCGATTTTTTTCCAAGATATGGATTACGTGTGAGAAAGAACAAAGTATATACCAAACCACAAATGAGTAAACCACGTATTATTCCGAGAATAAATCCACCCCATTTATCAATCACGGGGTTAGCTTGAGTTTTAAGAATCAACATCCAACCATCACGGATGAACTTCATAACCAGAACCGCTAAAATCCACAAAAGGAGATAAGCGATAATGTTGACCATTTCCGCTGGCATCCAGAGCTTCGTATGTAAAAAATCACCTAGTCTTACATAGTAATGGAGTGCTAGGAAAGTTCCAAGTACTATACCTAATAGTTTAAAAAACTCGATGACAAAACCCGTTCTCACGCCAATATAAATGGCACGGGCAAGAACACACCCCATCACAATATCAATCCAATTGATATTCGTTATAAAGTCGGGAAACATAGAATAACTTAAGCTTGTGTGGTTCAAGTATAACATACCCCCTTACCACTGTCAAGAAAGCGCTTTCTCAAAAATGCGTTGTAAATATTTGACAATATTAATCTTATAAAGGGGCTTTAACTTTTTTTGCCTATAGCCTTGACAATACTCCGCGAAGATGGTATCTTTCAGCCATAGAATTTTTTCTTAAAAAAAATTTAATATATTTATTGAAATACTACTTAATTTAAATAAAATAAGGTAAAATGGAAACTATGACAGATTATTTGAATACTGATGATCAAAATTTGCGCGAGCAGTTGAACCGTGCTCATAGAGACCTTTCTGTCCTTTATGACATCAGTAACGCCATGCGCACCACTCTGGAGTTAAATCACATCCTTTACATCATTCTTACGGGCGTAACAGCGCATTTTGGCTTGGGATTTAACCGCGCCATCCTCTTTCTTGTTAATCAAAAAGATCAATGCTTAGAATGCAAAATGGTTATTGGTCCAGAATCAGGCGAAGATGCACAGAAAATATGGCGACACATTGGAGAAGCGAATGAAGATTTAGAAGACTTGATCTCTGCTGATAAAATTGCGCAACACATCAATCATCAATCAGCTTATCCGACCATTAGAGCTTTAAAAATTCCCATTGGAACACAAGAGCATAATTTATTAGCCACAGCCTACATCAAGGGAACACCTTTACATATCACGCGAGATACAATCTCTCAATATGCTAACGATCCGCTTTTGCAAGTCTTTCATACCAACGAACTCGTCATTATGCCCTTGAAAGCAAAAGACAAAATCAATGGTCTTATCGTGGCAGATAACTTATATACCCAAAAACCCATCACATCTGAGGATCTTAAAATTTTTACCATGCTCGCCAACCAAGCAGGCTTAGCGATTGAAAATTCCCAATTGTATGAAATCATTGTTCAGAAAAGCCATACAGATTCCCTGACAAATCTGTGGAATCATGGTTTCTTTCAACACAAACTTTCTGAAGAACTAGAGAAAGCTCAAAAGGCGAATTTACCTTTGAGCTTAGCCATTATTGATATTGATAATTTTAAACGCCTCAATGATACTTATGGTCATCAGAATGGAGATATTATTCTACGTGAATTGGCCCATGTCTTAAGAAAATCTTCTCGAGAGACTGATTACATTTGTCGATATGGCGGAGAAGAGTTTTCGATTATCTTACCTCAAACCAATAAAGAACAAGCCCTCACTATTGCCGAACAAATAAGACAGGCTATCGCTCAACAAGAATTCCCTAATTTTCTACCAAATAAAAATCTCAAAGTAACTGTAAGTATCGGTCTAGCGACCCACTCTACGGATGCGGCTACCAAAGAAAATCTCATTGCTAAAGCGGATAAGGCTATGTACATAGCCAAGTTTAGCGGTAAAAATATGACTTGTGCATCCCAACCAGAAACTGCTTAGTTCGTTGTCATACCTTCCACCCAAATTTTCCCCTATAAACCTAAACCGCTCCTACTGGTTCCGCTATTTCTTGCTTTCTTTTATTCTCCCCAGCAAATTTGACTGAAACAATCTTGGAAACACCCGTCTCCTGCATCGTGATCCCATACATCACATTGGCACAGGTGATTGTCTTCTTATTGTGCGTGATAACGATAAACTGAGCAATTTTTGAGAAGTCTTTTAACAAATAACTGAATCGTCCCACATTGGATTCATCTAAAGCCGCGTCAATCTCATCGAGTACACAGAACGGACTGGGACGAACTTTAAACACACCAAAGATCAGCGCAATAGCAGTCAAGGATTTCTCCCCACCGGAAAGAAGACTGATATTTTGTAACTTCTTGCCCGGAGGTCGAGCAATAATTTCAATCCCCGATTCCAAGACATTCTCAGGATCAAGGAGAACCAGCTGAGCCTCTCCTCCTCCGAAAAGCATACGGAAATAAATACGAAACTCTTCACTGACCCTAGTGAATGTTTCCATAAACATTTGTTTGGTGGTCCGATTAATTTTACTGATGGTCAACATTAAGGACTCTTTGGCCGTTAACAAATCACTTTGCTGTTTAATTAAGAATTCAAATCGCTCACGCAATTGATCAAACTCTTCAATGGCCACCAAATTCACCGCACCAAACGATTCACAGCGTCTTTTAAGTCGATCTATTTCTACCAAAAGCTCTTTGGGATTAAGAGGACTGGGTGGCGTTATATTCTGTCCTTTGGTTTCCTCAACTGGAACATCTCCTGGCGGGGCCGGAAGTTCATCCATATTGATCTTATAAGCTTGAAACAATCGGTCCTTGATTTCCTTTTCTTTATAATAGATCTCTTGTTCTCGAAGCTGATCGCTGTGATAACCTTGATGGATTTTTTCAATTTCAGTGTTATAAGAAGCAACTTGCATTCGAACGCTGTTGATTCTTTGTGTCAAGTCATCCTTTTGCCTTTGATAATCCAGTAATAGTGTCTTAAAAGATTGTTTTCGCTTCCTTAGCTCCTCGATCGTTTCCTCGATTTCTCCAATTTCACGGACATATTGATCTTTTTTCCCGATTAACTGCGCCCTTTCATCATCCAACTTTTTCATTTCCGTTAAACTACTATCCAAAGCTTCTGTAAATATCTGGCAATTTTCCAAGTGACTTTTAACCTTATCATGGATGGACCCTATTTCTGTTTCCAATTGGGCAATAGCGACCGTTGTTTCCTCGCGTTGCTGAGTCTTGAACGCAATCACCTGTTGATTTTCTTTAATATTGTTTTGACACCACTCTAATTCTTGATTTGATAAATTTAATTGATGACTTAATTCTTTTTCGGCGATATTTAATGAATTCAATGAACCATTAACTTCTTCGATTTCTATCCCCACCAGCTCGAGTTCGTCTAAAAGCTTACTAGTTTCTCCTAAAATGTCCTTCTTCTGCGCTTCATAGATCGATAGTTCCTTCTCTTCATTAAGAACATCTTGAATAATACGTTCCATGATCGCTTTATGTTCTTCGACTTGTGCTATTACACTATTCTTGATTTGTGTTTCCTGATCAATATTGCGACTGAGCTCATCGATCTTGAGAATGATCTGCTGGGGGTCTAGTTCGATAAACTTTGCTTCACAGATAATTTCATAAAGATTCTGACCAGCCGCTTGAGGCAGAAAATCTTTCAGGGATCCAGTTTTTGAATCATCCATCGCCAAAACCTCTTTGACCTTACCTATGATACCGGTGTAATGCTCTAAGGGAGCTGTGGTAGTAAAGAGCCGCCCCTCCACCACCGGATCAGGAATATCCTGGTATTGGACGCGGAGTTTCTCGATGAATTCTTTCTGCGATTTTAAAAATAATTTCTTTTTTTCTAAATCGTCGATTGTCTGTTCCAGAAGAAAAAGTTCCTCTTTTAACTTTTCTAATACTTGATTTTGGCTTTCCTGTTCAACCTTCGATCCCTGAATTTTCGTGAGGGTTTTTTCAATCTGTTGAATAACACTTTGTAATTTCTGATCCACTTGTTGTTTTTCCGAGGTCACTTTGGAATTTTCTAACTCTAAACGTCGTTTCCTAGCCAGGCCTCCTTGGATTTCTTTCATCACATCCGTCAATTGATTCTTAATACCGACCTGTTGAGAAGTGATATCCAAAATTTTTTCTTCATTTTGTAGGATATTCTCTTTTGCGCTCTGGATGGCATGGGTAATAGAATTCAACTGAGCCTTCTTCTCCTGAAGAGTCCATATATTTTTTTGTTTAAATTCCTGAAGCGCCGATAATGATTGTTTGAGAGTTTCTATCTTTTCCTGCTGAACGCGACAGCGTTCCGTCAACTGCTCTTTTTGTTCATTGATGCGTGCTTCGTTTAAATGAATATTCTCAACGCGTTCCTGATTAAACCCGATTTGACGATTATTGATTTCAATTTGATTATCGAGTTTAATATCTTCGGCATTGGTATTGTTGACCTTTTCTTCCAGTTCCTCTAATAAACTAGTTTCATGAAGGATGAGACTATTGAGTTCTTCCAGCTCAGCATTTAATTTTGCCTCTTGTTCTTTTAACGCCGAAACCTGCATCTTAATCTCGTGACGTTGAACGTCAAATTCAGTCAACTGATGTTTGGCCAATAACACTTCCAAATCTTTTAATTTTTCGAATTCTTCTTTGTAACGCCGCGCTTTATTCGCCTGACGTTCAATCGAGGCGATTTGGCGTTTAACTTCGATAATGATGTCATTAATACGTAAAAGATTGTTTTCGGTATCTTTTAATTTATTTAAGGCCTCTTTTTTCTTCGACTTATATCTGGTAATACCCGCGGCTTCATCTAAAATGACTCTTCGGTCTTCCGGCTTAGCCGACACCACTAAATCCACTTTCCCTTGTTGAACTAAGGAATAAGCCTCGGCCCCAATCCCCGTCCCCATAAAAAACTCTAAGATATCCTTTAATCGGACCGACGTTTTATTGAATAGATATTCACTCTCTCCTGAACGGAATAATCGTCGAGAAACCGTCACCTCATCATGTTCCACCGGTAACATCCTTGATTCATTTGAAAAGGTAAGACTCACCTCAGCAAACCCAAGGCCTGGCTTTTTATCTGTCCCATTAAAAATAACATCTTCCATTGTGGAACCGCGTAACTCTTTAATACTTTGTTCTCCTAAAACCCAACGGACCGCATCGAAAATATTACTTTTGCCACAGCCATTAGGACCGACAATGGCGGTAATCCCTGGCTCAAAATTGAGAACCGTCCGATCCGCAAAGGACTTAAACCCAAAAATCTCTAACTTCTTAAAATACATAGGGACTCCTCTCTTAAGATTAAAATAAAATATTATTTTTTCTTAGCCAAAATCTCTTTGACAATACTTACCGTTTTGTTTAAATCGGTAAATTTTGGAAGAGTTTCTTCCGGGATGACAATTCTGTACTTCTTCTCAATGCTGGCAAGAATCTCCAGAGCCATCATCGAATCCATCCCAAGATCCTTAACAAAACTGTCGTTCCCGTCAATTTGATCTGGCTCCGTTTCTAATATTTCAGCCACTAAGGCGCGGATGTCCTTTTCAACATTGGTTATCTCACGTGCATCAACCATATGATTTTCCCTCCTTATTGGATTTCTTCGTTATACCTCTCTTTTGAGCGCTTATTCACTTATCGTTTATTCTTTTCGCTCTAACCAGGCATCAATTTGCTCTTTCTTGAATCTCCATTGTCCCACGGTTCTAATGGCTGGAATCTTACCCTTCTTGACCCAATCATAGACTGTTCTTTTTTGAACGCGCAGATATTTTGCTACATCTTCTATTGTAAGTAATCGTTCGTAAAGCATAATCGTTCCATAACTTAAAAACAGTTAATTTTTACCGACATGACAAAAATAAGCAATCTATACATTATGATCCCAATGTATAAGATATAATGACAGTTGTCAACAATCTTTTTCAATTTATTTGTATTTTTATTATATTGTACTAAATTTATCTATTTTTATTCATGAGATACCAATTTATAACATTTAGTACGTAAATTTGCTTATTATCGAAAAATTGTCTAGAATATTGCATTTAGTTACATTCTTTACATTTTTTGATCGAAATTATCCGTGAAGGAATTTGCTCAACAAGTCATTTTAATTCTTGAAAGGATTATGCAAAAGGAAAGAAAATCTCAGGGAAGAAGAGTAATTTCAAAATGGATTAAATTTTTTTTAAGCCTTCAATTCCCATAACTTGACCAGTCGGATCCACATCAGCTTTATAATCCACTCCAGGGATACCAAAACCAAATAATCTCAAAAAATCCTCCTGATAACCTTCGAGGTCAGAAATCTCCTTAAGGTTATTACTGTCAACCTGCTGCCATAATTTATTGACAATGGCTTGCACATCTTCACGCGTCTCCCAATCATCCACACGGACACGCCCACCCTCATCTACTTCAATAGGTTTGCCTGTGTAAAGCTTGGTTGCGAAGAGGCGATACATTTGCTCGATACTATCTTCATGCAGTCCCTTTTCTTTCATGACTTTTGCTAAAATAATAAAGTAAAGTGGGATAAAGGGAATTGCCGAACTGGATTGAGTTACGATGGCTTTATTAACGGATACTAATGCCCGTCCTTGTACTGCCTTTAATTTTTTATTGAGCTGTCGTGCTGTGGCTTCCAAATGATCTTTGGCTGCCCCTATGGTGCCCTTGCGATAAACGGCATTGGTTATCTCTGGTCCAATATAAGAGTAGGCTACAGTCAAAACTCCTTTAGCCAAAAAATTGGCATTGGAAAGGGCGTTCATCCACAATTCCCAATCCTCACCGCCCATCACCGCCACTGTCTGATCTATTTCATCTTGGCTGGCTGCGGGAAGAGTAACAGTAACCACCTCATTCTTGTCCAAATCAATTGATTTATTTGTATAAGGAATGTCTATTGGTTTTAAGACAGCTTTGTAAACTTTACTTGTCTTCGGATCCGTCCGTCGGGGAGCCGCTAAACTATATACCACCAGATCCACTTGGCCTAAATCTTCCTTAATAACGGCAATGACCTTTTGCCTCATCTCATCGGAAAAAGCATCTCCATTAAAATTTTGAGCATAAAGCCCCTCTTGTTTGGCAAATTTTTCAAAGGCGAGTGAGTTATATAATCCAGTTGTTGCGGTGCGTTTATTCTCAGCTTCTTTCTCAAAAAAAACACCGATCGTTGCTGCTTTTGCCCCGAAGGCAGTCACAATGCGGGAAGCAAGTCCATAACCAGTCGATGATCCAATGATTAGCGCCTTTTTAGGACCATTTTTAAGAGATGGCTGTCTTTTAACGTAGTCAATTTGATTCTTTACATTTTGGGCACATCCCAAGGGATGGGCTGTAGTACATATAAATCCTCGCACTTTAGGTTGTATAATCATGGGACCCCTCTTTTTGTTAATTTTTAAATTTGATACCGAATAACAAAATTTTATGGGGAAATCGCTGTTTTTTTGGCCACAATTACAATCCCTGAGGTTGTGACGTCAAACCTTTTTCGGTCTAAATCGAGATCATACCCAATGGCTGAATGCGGTGGGATAAAAACTTCCTTATCAATAATCGCATTCTTAATCCTGGCTTCTTCGCCAATCACGACACCTTCCATAATAACCGAATCTTCCACCACAGCATTACGCTCAATTCTGACATTGGAAGACAAAACAGATCGCTTAACATGAGCACCTATAATCAAACAGCCTCCGGAAATAATCGAATCCGTGATGGATCCTTCTTTAACTTCTTTGCCAGAGTAATCACCCCTCATTTTGATAGGGGGGAATTGTTCGTGGTAGGTACGGACCGGCCACTGGCGATCATACAAATCAAATTCTGGTTGGGGTTTTACTAAATCCATGTTCGCCTGATAATAAGCATCGCGCGTTCCTATATCTCGCCAATATTTCGGTTGGTTGTTCTCACCAACAAAATTATAAACGTAGA
>JAHFGK010000021.1 GCA_023247475.1 Candidatus Omnitrophota bacterium | reverse complement strand
TATTTGGACACGGACCCCAAAAGGAAGATAGGGCTTACTCCATTGATCTTGCCAGATAATTTGTTTGTCTTCGGTCTTCGTATCTAAATACGCGTAAGAAAATTTTAATCCCCCTTCTTTGATTTGAGTGCTCAGTATTTCTTGATCACCATTTAGAGTAAGATTTGTTTGTAAATGATCCACAAAGGGGTGTTCCTCGCGAATGAGATATTGGGGCTTGGATTCTTCCTCATTTTGAATTACAACTGCGATATTTTTTTTCGATTTTTCACCAATAATAATTTTGTGAATATGTACATCTTCTGGCCGCTGTAAATAATAACTGACGACCTGCAATCCTGTCGGTGAAGGTAAGATGAAGGAGAGTTGGTCCAGCTTACCTAAAAATGCTAATTGCTCTGAATTTGTCTTGGAAAAATCAAAAGGGGCCATCTTTTCTAAATCCGCAACCATCTGATTCATGGTCCAGCGGATATCCCGAAAAATCTTATTAACGCTTTCTGCTTTTCGATTTAATTTGATTCCCTGGGCGAAAGTACTGTATAAACTTAACGCAACAATAGAAAAAATAATTAGGCCTAAAAGTAGTTCAATAAGAGTGAATCCTTTTGGACTGATCATTAAAATCTGGATCCTGGTTGTTGCAGAACAGAATTTTTGGACAATAAATTTATTGATTTTTTTCATTGGAAAGGTCAAAAAGATAGGTCACCAAAGATATGTTATTTGTCCTCCGACCAGAGTTCCAGGCAATCGAGAGTTTAACTTCATTCATAGAACTTGGGATATTCCCAGAAGCCGCGTTTCCTGTTTCTAAAGAAATTTTATACCGCTCATTCGGTTCGGGGAGTTGTTCTTCCTGCCTTAAATCCTTTTGAATAAATCCCTGCTTAACAATTTCAAACATCTTATTTTCTAACAACATAACAGCATTGGTATATTCCGCACTATACACAACGGAACGCAGGCTCGATGTTAAAGATTGGATAATTAAAGTCAAACTGACTGATAAAATAACAGTCGATAAAAGAGATTCTATAAGAAGAGAGCCTCGCTTATTTTTGAGATAACGTCGCAATAAAAGTGGAATAGAATAAGCATTCGTTTGTGACTGTGGTGTGGCAAATTTTTTCATTGATCTGGCGAGCATGGATAAACGCTTATACTTCTAATCTGATCTTTGCTCGAAATAATCCAACAACTCTTTTCATTTGAAATTTTTATTTGTACTTTATCAATCTTTCCATCGCTATCAAAAAGAACATATTGATTCTCACATTCCGTCGACACCCCTTCAGGCAGATGAGATGTTCGACCCAAACGGCCCGCAATGCGTTTAAATGATTCTTCACTTTTCTGATTTTCTTCTGGGCTTGACTCTTCTAACCAATATTGGGTATATTCAGAATTAAAACTTAATCGTAGAGGTTGCCTTTTAATAATAGCTCGTGTCTGAGCGTAACGCATAAGATACGCTAGATCATCAACCACACCGCGTAACTGCAAATGAGCATACGTACGACTAAAATTGGGAACAGCTAATGCGGCAATGATTCCCAATATCACCACAACAAGTAATAACTCAACCAATGTAAAACCAAAAACGCGGTCTCGGGTTAATCTTTTGCGCAAGGATTCCTTCTTTAATGGTCTTTATCTATTTAGATGTCTTGTCCCAATTGACGATATCATCATCACTTTCTACCGCATCGGGTCCTAAAGAAGCTAAATCATAGTCCTCTTTATTGTGAGTTCCCGGGAAAACATACTGATAATCTTTTCCCCAAGGATCTTTGGGAATTGTCTTCTTTTTTAGATAAGGACCATTCCAATTATTAGGGGTGGGGGCTGTTGTGGGTTGCTCAATTAAGGCCTTTAATCCTTGTTCAGTGGAGGGATATCGTCCATTGTCAAGCTCATAAAGATCTAAGGCGGATGCCAGATTGGATTCTATATCTGCTTTCGCGGCAGCTTTTCTGGCCTGTTCTCCTCTACCAGCTAAGTTGGGCACAACCATCGCCGCTAAAACCGCAATGATAATAACCACCAGCATAATTTCAATCATTGTGAAGCCATTATTATTTTCTTGGTGGATCATCCTATCCCTCCCCTTTTTTAAAAGGATTCTCTCCTTTGTTAAATTCTCAATAATATTTTATTCGTGCCTTCAAATTCATTTCCGACAACTCTTTATACCACCCAACTACTTAATGATTAAATTCATTTTAAATAAGGGCAACAGCATCGCCATGACAAGAAATCCAACAGCTAAAACAATAAGAACAAGTGCCATTGGGCCGATTAATGAGGTCAAAATTCTGGTTGACTGTTCCGCTTGTCGCTCATAAGAATCAGCTAATTTATAAAATCCTTGTTCCAATCGACCAGTTTGTTCACCAACAGCAACCATATTTAGAGCCATCTCGGGGATGTATTGCGATTCTTTAAGGGCCACACTTAAGCTATCCCCATTCGCCACTCTTCCAGCAACCTTTTTAACATCTTGTTTTAAAATTTCGTTACCTAAGACATCGCGAACCAAATTCAGGGCTGGGACAATCATCACGCCACTTTCTAATAATGTCCCTAAGGTTCTGGCAAAACGACCAACTTCTACTTGAATGATAAATTGCTGTAAAATTGGTATTTTTAGCTTGAGGTTATCCAACCACAGACGTCCTTTTGGAGAACGGAATATTTCCCGAAGATAAAAAAAGACCGCCAGTAAAGCGATAATGATAAATACGCCAAACCGTGCACAAAAACCACTTAAATTAACCAAAATTAACGTTGGTAATGGTAACGACTCACCCAGGTCTTCAAAGATAACCGATAAACGCGGAATAACAAAAGTCAATAGGACAAAAATGGTTCCTATTCCCACCAACAAAATGAACAACGGATACGCAAGACTCGAATTAATTTTATTTCTGGTCTCCAAATCTTTATCGGAAAATTCCGCTAGACGATTTAGTACAATCGCTAAATTCCCACTCATCTCTCCCGAGCGGATCATATTGACGTAAAGGGGTGGAAAAATATCCGGATGCTTGGCCAATCCTTCGGACAAAGTTCCTCCATCCTTAACAAAATTCTGGATTTGATCGACGATATTTTTGAAATTCAGGTTCTGTGTCTGGTTTAAGATGAGGTTTAACGATTTTAATAGAGGCACCTCTGCTTCCACCAAATCACAAAGTTGACGGGTAAATAGATTAATTTCAGTGTGTTTAACCTTTTTAGAAAAACCAAATGATGGCTTTACATCGGCAGAAAAAATTTGGTTTCTTTTGAGAGCCGCCTCTTTAACATCCAACGGTGTGTATCCTAAACGCATCACTTTAATGATCGCACTGTCAAGATTATCCGCTTCCAGAACCCCTTCGACAATTTTTGTTGGACCGTGTTTTGCTTTATAGGAATATTGGGGCATAGACTCACGCAATCACTTCTTCCTTCGTTACTCTAATCACTTCACTCGGTGTCGTGATCCCTTTTTTAACCTTCTCCCAACCATCTTGAATCAAAGTTCTCATCCCTAAACTAACGGCCTTATTTTTAATTTGGTTAGCAGGGGATCGAGTTAAAATCATATCGCGAATCTCATCATTTAAAAGAAGAAATTCATAAATCCCTTCTCTTCCATGATAGCCAGTAAATTTACAAGCTTCGCATCCTTTCCCTTCATAAATAGTTATTCCCTTAACGTCATCCTCCCGTAGACCAAAATCCTGAATCATTTCCGGTGTCATCTTCGCTGGATTCTTACATTTTTGACAAATGAGACGAACTAATCGTTGGGCGATAAAACATTCCACCGAGCTAGAAACAAGATAAGGTTCAACACCCATATCAATTAGTCGCGTAACGCCACTGGAGGCATCATTCGTATGGAGGGTTGAAAAAACCAAGTGCCCTGTTAAAGCAACCTGAATAGCAATCTCTGCTGTTTCTAAGTCTCTTACCTCACCGACCATCATAATATCAGGATCGTGACGTAACATAGAACGTAATCCTGCCGCAAAGGATAACCCAATGCTGGGATTAATTTGGACTTGCGTGATTCCCGATAGCTGATATTCAATCGGGTCCTCAATGGTAATAATCTTTTTATCCCCCATATTCACTTTAGCAAGGCAGGAATAAAGCGTTGTTGTTTTACCACTTCCGGTTGGCCCCGTCAGAAAAATAATGCCGTGAGGCTTTTTAATCAATTCATCCAAAGTCTTTAAATCCAATGAAGATAAGCCCAGTTCTAATAGATCATAAAGTTTACTAGAACTTAAAATCCTTAGGACCACACTTTCGCCAAACTGCGTCGGCAGAAAAGAAACTCTCAAATCCAGATCCGAATCACCCACTTTTACCTTAAAACGGCCATCCTGAGGCAGACGCTTTTCGGCAATATTCAAATTCGCCATAATCTTAATACGCGAGTTAATGGAATCTTTAAAATGTTTAATGTTCGCTGGTACTTGCGCATCATAAAGGATTCCATCGACACGATAACGAATGGCCAGTTCGTTTTCGTAAGGTTCAATGTGAATATCCGTAGCTCTATCTTTATAGGCCTCTAGAATCAATTGATTGACAAATTTACCGATAGATGCTTCCGAATCGATTTCCTCGATATTTTTAACTGTTGTTTCCGGTTCATTAGTCATCTCTACATTATCCATCATTTGATCGATGGTTTCGGCACCAACACCGTAGTATTTACGAATTGCCTCTAAAATGTCTTTCTCCCCAGCTAAGACGGATTTAATTTTTGCTTGGACAACAAGACCAATCCCATCCAAAACATCGATGTCTAAAGGACGCGAAGAAGCAATCGTCAAAGTAGCATCACTAAAATCAATCGGCATCACCTTATAATAATAAGCAAATTTAGCCGGGACCTTTTCAATGACCTCTTGGGAGATATTGAGTTCGCGGATATTACAATACCCAACACCAAATTGTCCAGCCAAGACAGGCAAAAACATCGATTCTTCATCAATAAACCCTAACTTTAGAAGGGTAACACCCAACAGCTCTCCTGTCTCTTTTTGTTTCTTAAGGGCGGTATCTAATTGTTCTTTCGTAATGATCCGCTTCTCAATGAGAAGCTGTCCAATCAATAATTCAGATTTTGTTTTTACCATATAATTGGTTTAGGAGTTTTATATACGAATATACATAATACTTCTATTAAACTATTAACATGCCACAATCACATTGTCAACATACGAAAATCAAATATTTTTTACTCCTAAATTGTTTTGAACCTATGAAAATAGAAATTGCTGTATCTTGACGAATCTCAAGCTATCTGTTAAATTCTATTTAGAACTATATTAATATTAATTATATTTTTTGAAGGAAACATTCCGTGATTATTATATTATGGTTGATATGCATCCTTTTAGTGGTGATTATTTCTCTTTATCTATTAGCCTTCTTATGGACCAAGAAGATCTCGCTTCGCCCACCATTTCATACTCTTTGGGAAAATTTTAAAGAAAAATTGAGGGGAAGTAGCTTTCTTTTTAGAAAACATCAATACCCACTGGAATTGTGAAAATGGGAAACGATGGATGATGAGGATGTTTGTGAAGATTGCCTTAAAAGAGCCAGCTGGCCACCGATGGACATTGCCGATTGGATGAAAGTAGGTCTACCGCGAACATCCGAAGCCCATACTTCTTGTGGGCAACATTGTCGCTGTCAATTGGTTCCCTATAAGCCCAAGGTTCATCATTGGAAGCATTAATCCTGATTGTTGCTTTGTGGCTTTCCCTTGAATAAGTATATCCCTAGATTTTTTCCTCTAATTTAAATGCATCTCTATTTCTTTTATTCCCCCATCAATCTTTTCTAATTGTTTATGATCTGATTCGACGAAACCATCGGCAAATTTCTTCAATTGATTTTTTAAATATTCATTTCTCGGATTTTTCTTAACAAGTTGTCGCTCAATTTCAATGGCCTCATCTAAGCGACCCAATTTATATAACACCTCCGCTTTTGTGTCTAGAAAAGTGTAACGCTGAGGGTCATAGAGAAGCGCTTTATCTATCAAGTGCAACGCTTTCTCTAAATTTTTACCGTCCTCAGTGTAAAGCCAAGCCAAATCATTATATGCCTCGACCAGATCAGTTTGTCTTTCGATACTCTCCAACAGAAGCTTTTCTTTTTGTTCATGGGCGAGTTGATTATAGGAGATGTAATATTCAAAATAAGGTGGATTAACAAACATAATCATAATAATGGGGATAATTGTTACTCCCGTGTTATAGACATAGTGAGTAATAACACTGGCTATGGTTGTTCCTGTCCATGCCCTTAATAAAGTTAGGGTAAATCCTAAGACGGTTACGATGAAGATTGCCGTTTGATCTCCCCAATACTGATCAAAATGAAGTATGGCAAAAATACTTGCGATAAAAATAATGGCAAAGGTTTGCCCTTTGAATCTTTTTAGGACATAAAAAAAATATCCGCGAAAAATAATCTCTTCCAAAAGTGGAGCTATCAGAATAGCGATCCCCAGGAACATAACTAATAATATTGAGGAATTAGTCCCCTCAATAATTTGACTCAGAGGAGTTGAGGGTTGAACATGTCGTGTCATCAAGATAAGTGATGACCAATAGGCACAAAAGATTCCCAAGACCGTTGGGACAAAAGTAACTTTCCACCACGATCGATCTCCCTTTTTTAAACCAATGATCGTCAAGAATGTTGGTTGTACATATTTTCTGACCGAGAAATAAATAAGAATGACCATCCATGTTGAGGAAAAAAGAGCCGTCAATATCAATTCACCTAATTCAGAATTAAGATTCGGTAAACTTTTCATCATTCCTTGAATGAAAAAGACAATAAGGAGACTTCCCATCAACCAAATAATAAGAACTGTAAAGGCATCCAAAGCTAAAAACAAATCCCCCTGCCTTGTTTGCGAAGCGATATTGTCACGAATTTTCTCCAGTGCCTGAACCATACGAAATCGTCTTAATAAATAAACTGGAAAAATAAAGAGGATGCAAAAAAACAAGAAAATAATTCCTCTGCCCTTAAGCAAACTCAGCAATACCAAAAGGGATGATAAAATTATGAATAAAATCCGTTGGGTTGGTGGGAAAGTGAATTTTTCTTGGAAAATGGATGCATCCAATTGTTTAAGAACTTTAATATCAAAATAAAGAATTAAAATAATAATCCAAAAAATTGTCAACGGCATAGATGCCTCATCTTATCTCACTTAAAATCTGTAAAGTAAAAAGTATAACAAAGTTTATTAAACAACAACATTTTTTATTAGGTTAAAATATTTTCACCAATTTAGCTATAAAAAAACCTTCCATGGCTTCGTCTGGAAGAATCCTTAAGCAATTTTGAATTTGGGCATCGAAGGTCTTGCCCTGCCACTGAGAAAGGGCAGGATAAGTTTTAATGTCTGCCAATTTTATCGGTTCAATCTTTACGGCTCCCTCCATTTTCTTGAGCACCCAATTAATCACACCTTCGTTTTCCTCCGGCGCAAAGGTACACGTGGAGTAAACAACCGTTCCTTGAGGCTTAACGAGTCGACAAGCATTCAGCAATATCCCTTTTTGTTTGCGTACCATTTCTTTAATTTTACGCAAACTCCAATAAGCACACGTTTTTTGATTAAATGTTTTAAATCGCCCTTCCGAACTGCAAGGGACATCAACAAGAGCTTTATCAAAAAGTTGGTGCGGGTGAAATTTTCTTGCGTCTATTAATTGACAACCCACGATCGTCGCCCCCAATTCCCGAATAACAGCCTTTAGTTTATAATACCGATCCTTAATATTTTCCAGGCTTACAATTCTTCCTTGATTATGCATGAGAGACGCCATTTGAGTCGTCTTGCTTCCCGGTGCAGCACACATATCCAAGATCTCTTCTCCCGGTCGAGGAGATAAAACCAGTGATGGTAACATACTAGATAATCCCTGAATATAAATATACCCTTTCGCAACAAGGTTAGTATTCTGCAATTCTCTTTTTGACACGTTCAAGAGAATAAGCGCCTCTTCATACCAAGGGACTTCTTTAAACTCAATGTGATTATCCAGAAGGGTGTTAATAGCCGCTTCTTTTTCCGCTTTCAGAGAATTAATTCTTATACTGAGGAATCGATTATGATTGAATAAGCTCTTAACGGCCGATTCAAATTGCCCATTAGGTAGAATTTTCTTTAAACGTTCTAAAAATAGAAGAGGTAATTCATTCATGACTTTTTTGGAAAGGGATGAATTCCGTTTCTCTCTGGATCGCCATATCTAAATTGTGTTTCACCGGAATGTTATCAGGATTTAATTTAAGAGCCGTTTGGAACAAATTGATAGCGGTATCGAAGTCCCCCTTTTTCGCATAGGCAATTCCTAAATTGTTGTAAAAAAAATCTTTTTGAGGATCGAGATTAACGGCCATACGACCATATTGAATCGCTTGTTCATAATCTCCTTTTTCAGCAAAAACCGAACACAATTTACTATACACTGAGGCATCGTTAGGGGAAAAAGTAATATGCCGTCTATAGTATCTAATCGAATTGTTATAATCTCTCTTATGAAAGTAAGCATCCCCCAAATGATTATAGACGGTATAGTTCGGAGAAATTTGAAGTGCTCTTTTATAATTATTAATAGCCAGATCGTATTCGTCCACCAAGCTATAATGGTACCCCAAATTACTATAGGGTCTTGGCTTATGAGGTGATTTTTTTACAGCATCCGACCATAGAGCAATACCGTTTTCCCAAACTTTATTGCGCTGATAAGTCATTATCGAAAAAACGAAGACACATAAACTAAAAGTTACAATGACTTTGCGATATTCTCTCAAATATGAAAATAGGCTATAGGATAACGCAATCGAAAATCCAACCATCGGCAGATATAGATAATGTTCGAAAATAACAATGTCACTGCAGATAAAAGGGTTGACTATAAATTCAATAGATGTTGTTATAAAAAACCAGGCAATGCAAAAACTCACGATCCGCATCCGCTTATAAAACAAAATGGCTAAAACGCCCAACAACACCAACAAAAACAGAGACCCCCACATGGAAATATCCAGTAGTCCTTTAACTGCACTATAGTCATAGTCTATATTTTGACGAACAGGCAAAATAAAAAGACGAAGATAAGTTCTCAAGATATTAATTTGTGTTAAGCAATGGGTCAAATGAAATCCGCCTTTAAGGACTTGATCCCGTAGGCCCAAATTGGAATGTGGGTACTGATCAAGAGCCAGAACCAAAGGGATAATTAACAAAGTCCAAAAAAACGGTCTTAATCTGTTAAGGACTTGTCGGGCAGAATCTGTTTTAGCCTTCAAAAAGAAAATCTCATAAACCATAATGGTTATAGGAATCGTAAAGGTCATTTCCTTGGTTAACATTCCCAATATGGTTGTTATAACAGATACAATCAAAAATTGAACGTTGTTGTTAGATCGTGATTTTATATATAAGACCAAAGATGCTAAATAAAAAAATGTAGCCAGAGATGTTGCTCTCTGGGTGATATAAGACACTGCTTCCGTTTGAATCGGATGAGTCAGAAAAATAAGCGTCGCACCCACGGCAATAAGATCCCTAGATTGGTCTGAAACTTTATTCTGAAAATATGACGTTTGTAGCGTAAATTGAGTAAAAATATAAACTGAGAAGGCGGTTAAGATATGAATGATGACATTGACGATATGATAGCCCATTGGATTCAAGCCACCCAATTTATAATTAATGGCAAAACTTAAACCCGTCAAGAATCTGGTATTGAAGGTCAACCATATCAACTTTAAATTACTTAAGTCTTTTATTGCCGGGTTGTTTAAAATCCGAGGGTAATCATCAAAAACAAAATCACCTTTAAGGCTATTGAGATAAAGAATAAATCCAATAACACACAATAGAATAAAAACTTTTTTCGAATTCATTTGAGGCCGTTTAACCCAGTGATCTTAATTCATCTCTTTTAATAACAGAGAAGATCAATATGTCTTGATCGCTTCCCTGTTTTTTATTGATCTTGAAACAAATCCTTTTTTTGGATAGCTAAATCCAAATTACGCTTGATCTGTACTTTATTCTGTGAATTTAATTTAAGAGCCCTTTGAAATAAACTGATGGCTCTATCCCAGTCCCCTTTTTTCGCATAGGCAATGGCTAAATTGTTGTAGAACAAATCGGTTTGGTCATCGAAGTTCGTAACTTTATTTCCCCATTCAATGGCTTGATCATAATCCCCTACCAATGCGTAAGCAGAACATAACTTGCTATATTCTTCGGAATCATAGGGAGCAAGGGTAATATATCGTTGGTAGTATCGGGTGGCATTTTTATAATCTTTTTTTACAAAATAAGCATCGCCCACTCCACTATAGGGTTTGGCGTACTGCGAATCAAGCTGAATAGCCTTTTTATAATAACTAATCGCATGGTCATAATCTTCTTTCAAGCTGTAATGATATCCCAAATTACTATAAGGTCTTGGTTTATTAGGTGATTTTTTTATGGTATCCGACCATAAACTGATTCCGTTTTCCCAGAATTTATTGCGCTGATAAGTCATCATTGAAAAAATCATCACCAGCAAACTACAAGCTATAGCCATCTTGCGAGTCTCTCTGAAGCATCGAAATAGTCCGTAAGATATCCCTATCGCCAATCCAACTATCGGCAAATAAAGATAATGTTCAAAAATAATAATTTCCTTACAAATAAAGAAACCTACTGCAAATTCAATGGACGTGGTTATGAAAAACCAGATAATGCAAAAGCTTATCATCCGCATCCGTCTATACAGCAAAATGGCTGAGGCACATAAAATTACCATTAAAATGACAGAACTTAGAGTCGAGATTTCCAGCATACCTCTCGATGGAGGATAGTCATAGTCAACATTCTGATGAATCGGCAAAATGAACAATCGTAAATAGGTTCTTAAGATATTGATCTGCGTCAAAAAATTTATGAACCGGAACTTTCCTTTAAGAATTTGCTCACGTAACGCCAGATTGGAATACTGATTCTGCTCAAAAACTAAAGCAATAGGGATAATCAACAATGTCCCTAAAAAGGGCAATACCCTTTTTAGTATTTGCTTGGCCTGCCCTGCTTCCGCCTTCAAGAAAAAAATTTCATACACTATGATGGTTAGGGGAATCGTCAGCGTCATCTCCTTTGTCAGCATGCCCGCCATTGTCGTAACTAAGGCTGTTATGTAAAATCGCCTGTTATTATTCAACCTCGATCGGATGTAGAAAACTAAAGCGGCTAAATAGAACAATGTCGCCAAAGAACTCGATCTTTCTACAATATAAGACACTCCCTCTGTTTGAATTGGGTGAACCAAAAAAATGAGCGCTGAGCACAACGCGATAAGAGGACCTTCTTGCTTAAGGGGTTGATTCTGAAAATAAGGTGTTCGGAACGTATCTTTAGTAAATAGATAAACCAGAAAGGCAGATAGAATATGAATGATCACATTGACGACATGATACCCCAAGGGATCAAGGCCACCTAGTTTATAATTAAGGGCAAAGCTCAATCCCGTTAAGAATCTCGTATTGAAGGTGTGCCATATTAACTTTATGTTCCCTAAATCCTTTATCGCGGGGTTATATAAAATCCCCGGCAGATCATCAAAAACAAAATCACCTTTAAGACTATTGGCATAAAGAGCAAAACCAGTAATCCATAATAAAATAAAAACTTTTTTCGAACTCATTTAAGACTCTTGATAACCTGTGGATTGTAAGCTATACTTTTAAAGGAGAATTAGTAAAATGCGTTTATCGACTAAAGGACAATCTAAAATCGAATATGCTCAACTCTGGATTTGGTCTCTCATCGTTATGCTATTCATGGGCCCCTATGTTGCCAGAGGGATAAGTGCCCTGTTCCAATCCTTTGATGACCAAGTTCAAGATTCATTTAATGATCCATTGCTTCAAGCTCCCGACCCTGGCAATAACTTTTATAATTTACCGGTCATTAATGCCACGCATTAAAACTCTTTACTCAACAATTGAATTATTATAAGGACCACATCCTATTCTTCAATTAATTTGTCGGATGAAAGCTCGCTTTTCCTTTCTTCTGCACGGCTACTGTCAAATTATATCGTGCCCTCTGATTGGCTGGATTTAACTGAAAAGCTATTTGAAACAAAGCGATAGCCCTATCAAAATCACCTTGATAAGCATACGCCAGACCTAAATTATTATAGGCCTCAGCACGAGTCGGATCCAATTCAATAAAATGCTCGAAATATCGAATTGAAGCAGGATAATTTCTTTTGACTAAATATGTATATCCTAAGTTATAGTAGGGATCGGTATATTCCGAATCCAACATCATTGCTTTCCTATAAAGATCTATAGCGCGGTCATACTCTCCTCTTAAACTATAATAAAATCCCAGATTATTATAAGGTCTTGCTTTATTGGGGGATTTCTTTACAACATCAGACCAGAGTGTAATCCCATTTTCCCAAACTCGATTACGCTGATAGGTCATCACAGATAAAATCGCAACCAATAAACTCAAAACAATAATTGCCTTATCATGGTCTTTTTTAAACCAACGAAAGAGAATATACGGTACTAAAATGGCAAACCCAACCATGGGTAGATAAAGATAATGCTCAAAAATTATGTCTCGACCAATCGATGTAGAGGCACAAAACTCAACAGATATCGTGATAAAAAACCACCAGATACAAAAACTTATTAGTCTTGTGTATCTTACTTTTAGAAAAGAAATTATTAAAATTCCGACAAGAAAAATAAACGATCCAATGGTTGGTAATTCAAAAAATCCTTTAGCCTGAGGATAATCGTAATCTAAATTTTGATGAATGGGTAAAAACAGAAGTCGAATATAGGTCCTCAAAACATTAAGTTCAGTATATAGATTATTCATCGAAAAATGCGCGAGACTAATATCTTTTCGCAATCGATAAATGGAATCTAAAGGATCACTTGCCAATATTAAGGGGATGATCATGAGAGTCATTAGGAAGGGAATGAATTCTTTCAGTCTTCGCCAGCCCCCTTTCTTCCAACCACCCCAAAATGTCAATTCATAAATAATTATCATAAAAGGAATGGTAAAAGTATTTTCCTTAGTGAACATGCCTAAAATCGTCATAACCAGCGCAATGGTATGATAAATGATTTTAGATTCCAATCGTGATTTGATATAAAATACCAAAGAAACCAAATAAAATAAGGCCGCTAAAGACGAAGCCCGTTGGGTAATATACGTCACTGCTTGGGTTTGGATGGGATGAGTTGCAAAAATTAACGCAGAAAAAAACGCCAGGAGATTAATTTCGCTTTGCGGGAGCGTGTGATTCATCTTAGGTGTCTTCCCTGTCAGGATCACCAAGAGATAAATTAAAAAAGAGTTAAAAATATGAATACAAATATTCACCAAATGATAACCAACCACATTCATTTGTCCCAGCGAGTAATTCATGGCAAAACTCAGGCCTGTTATAAATCTTGTATTGAATTTATGCCAAATTAATTTCAAACTTATTGATTTATCGAAGGCTAAATTTTCGACAATCGTAATTTGATCATCAAAGACAAATCCACTTGCGAGTGTATTAGCATAGATTAAAAAGCTCATCAAACCAATCATCCCAATAATCAAAGGGAAAGAAAAAAGTGAAATGGTTGATTCACGGAATATTTCTCTGCCAAGCATAAATAGCCGAGACTCCTTGTTCCTAGAAGCTGTGTCTCGCATAAATTTTGTTATATCCATATAATTTTGTCATATCAATGACGAGTGTTTCTGGGTCTACCAAAAAGGGCTGCCCCTCTATCCCAGAGCTAACATGGAGATAGTGAAAATTGTGCTTTTCGATTCCCGGTTTGTTAGGTAAATATTTTACAATCCACACAGTCTCAGGAATTAAATAAGCTTGCATGCCCAATTCCCGCAAAATACATTTTATAAGGTAAGGATAAATTATAGTAAAAGGGCCGTCAGTGGTCGATACAACACCAAATTCATCATACCGTGCTTGTTTGGCAATCAAAGATTTTCGCAATCTAATAAAATAGATGGTATGAAATTTAGTTAGGTCGTATTTTTGTAAAGTCGTCTTGATATGTTGCACCTCCAAACTGCTGGGGATAACACGGTAATACAAAACATTACGATAGGCCTGAGTCAGGCCCCAGATACAAGTTACACCAAGGATAACCGTCAGAATGATCTTTCGCCTTGACGTTGCTAAAAAAACGACCCACTCATTGACTGCCCACAAAAGGATAATCAAAATAAGGGTAGTTAACACCAGAGAACTTCGATACCAAGGAAAATTAAAAGCAGCGAGTAAATTAGGTAAATAACTTAAGAAAATCAGGATTATAAATAGCAGAAGACAAATGATTTTCTTTAGTACGACTTTAACATTTCCATATCTGAAGCCGTGATTTCTTATTGTTTGATAAAAGGATAATAAACAACTCACAAATATAAAAACCACGATTCTGAAAGCCTGAGTAACCGTAGGGAAAATATTCCACAAATTTAATGAATCTTTTAAAGGCCTTTCTATAAACCATTTTAATTTCCCGATATAATTTTTGGTCATATAGATAGGATTATAAATGTGGTAAAAATTAAATATACCTATTCCTTTCATGAGTTGGATAATAACAGCATAAATTCCTATAGCCGTTAAGCCGATGAAAAATATATTTCTAATTTGTTTTATAACCTCCTCTTTTTTCTCAAAAGAAAATAAAATAAACAAAGCCACAAAAATCCAATAGAACATCGCTGCCGGTTGATAAATCATTAATGAACACATTAATAATAGGATGGCTACTATCGTATATTTATTGATCATCACCTGATAAAAAGATTTGATCAAGATTACCCGGGAAGACAGCATAGAGGCCAGAGAAGAAAAAATTATGGCAAAAGATATAGGCAGGCTCATCGCATAAGAAGCCATGACCTCAAAAGGTGGTAGAGTAAAAATTGAAATTGAAAATAAAAACGACAATAGGGTATTAGAAAAATTTTTATTCATCCAATAAAAGCATATAAAAGCACATAAACTAAGATTGAATATAATCAGCAGACGGACCATATTTAAATCACGAATCGATGGAGCCGCCCATTCATAAATAATAAAAAAGACAGCCCATAAAAATCGACCACAGCCCATTTGATATGCATAGCGGTCTTTATAGTAGTGTGGAAAATTATGAAATTCTTTTCGTTCCCATCCCCAAAAATGCGAGTAATCGTCGAGATGGGCATAGTAACCTAAAACAGCCGGGGAATAGGTTATCAATAAGGTAACAAAGATACCTAAAAAAATGATAGTGTAATTATTTTTATAAAACATTTTTTTCATGAAACTAGTCATTTTTATAAAGTTTTGTCATATCAATGAGAAGGGTCTTTCCCATCCTCAAGGGTTCAGGTTCATTGGCTTGATTAGAAGTAATATGGATATAATAAAACCCTCCATGATAAGAATATTTTAAAAATTTTCTTGAATAGATAAAACGAGGATGTAAACCTAACTCGGTTAAAATACATTTTATGACATAAGGATGGCTCGAAGGATAATATGTCGTCAGAACACCAAATTCGTCATATCGAATGCTTGGCGCTATCAACGGTCTCTGAGGACATATAAAGCGTATTGTTTGAAACTTTGTTAAATCATGCTCTTGTAAGGTAGTTTTAATATACTCGAACTCTAAACTGCTGGGGATAACGCGATAATATAAAACATTGTGGTAGGCCTGAACCGTACCCCAGATACAACTAAGGCTAAGTATAATAGTCATGACTAACCTTTGCTGCGAGGGAACTAAAAGAGAAACCCACTGGTGGACCGCCCATAACAATATGATCAGAATCATAGTCGTCAACGCCAGACAACTGCGGTACCAAGGGAAATCATAAATGGCAAGTAAATTAGGAAGAAAACTTAGAAAAATAAGAATAAGGAAAAGGAAAAGACCAGTAATTTTTTTCTTTATTACTTCAATATTTTCATGTCCAAGATAATAATTTTTTACTGAACGATAAAGAAAAAATAGATAAGTCACGACAATAAAAATCGAAACACTAATGGCAAACATCTTGGTTGGAAAAATATTCCATAAATTCAAGGAGTCGGTTAATGGTGCCTGCAAAAACCATTTTAATTTTCTAAAATAATCTGTGGTTATATATGTAGGATTATAAATATAATAAGCCTTGGATATATAAATTCCCTGCAAAAGCTTAACAATAATACCATAGATTACCATCGCACTTAAGCCAATGCAGAATAGATTCCCTATCGGTGTATAGAATTCTTTAATCTTTTCAAAGCGCGCAGACAAAATATAGAGGGCGACAAAGACCCAATAAAACATGGCGGCTGTCTGGTAAGTCATCAAAGAGTAGAGTAACAGTGTGACCGCTCCTATCGCATAGGGATTGATCATAAGTTTCCAAAATGATTTGACCAAAGTGGCCCGAGAAGCGAGAACAGCAGCGCAAGAAGCGGGAAATAAAGCTGAGGCTACAAAAAAACCAATGGAATAAGAAACGATAGCCTCAGATGGTGGGAGGGTAAAAATTAAAACAGAAAAAAAAAGAGCCATAAGGGTATTGGACAAATACTTATCCATCCAATAAAAGCATACCAATCCACCCAAACTAAAATTGAATATATTGAAGAAACGAACGATATTTAAATCCCGTACCGATTGAACGATTGAATCCAATACAAAAAATACAAAAATTCCTAAGAAACGGCCACAATCCGAAAGGTCTGAATACTTTTTAAGATGATATAACTGAATATCAGAAAAGTCTTTTCTTTCTAATCCCCAAAAATAACTATAATCATCGAGATGAGCATAGTAGCCTAAAACAGCCGGGGAATAGGTTATCAATAAGGTAATAAAGATACCTAAGAAAACAGTAATGTACCTACCTATACTTATTTTTTGTAATGGCATTTCCGATGAACGATGGGAATGGTAACAATTCTTGGAGTGTGGTTATCTTAATTAAAAAAATCCGATTCTAGGGAACGATCCACTGTAAGGACAAAGACTTGATGAAAGTAAAAACCAGGAAATCTTCTATAGGAATGAGTGGTGAATAAAGAAATCCCTGGGATGGAATTAAATATCTTTTGAATTTCATCCACGGTACGGAATGCCTTACCTCGATCGAGATTATAAATGAACGCACTTATTCGGCTCTGTCGGTTTGTTTTAATAGGATCATCAATAATCATCATCTTTTTTGTGACGCGTTTCATTTCGAGAAGTGTTTGATAAAACTCTTGATCCGACAAATGATGGGCAACGCTAGCCAACAAGGATACATCAAAAGCCCCGCTAGGAAATGGTAAGTGAACGGCATCACCCACAACAAAATGACATTCGGTATACTTTCTTCTGGCGTATTGAATACAGGAACGGCTGTTATCCAAACCACAGTACAATCCTCGTTTTAAAATTACGTTCTCCCCTAGCCCGCAACCGATTTCCAGAAGGCTATCAAATAAATGGGATTTCAGTATCTTTTTTAAAGCAAAAACACATTTATAATCAACACAAGAGCGTACCATTTTAAAAATAAGGGGAATTTCCAATAACCCTCCCCAACGAGTTTTATGATCTATATCTGCAGAAAAATTTTTTACCATTAGAATTTATTCCCTATGCGGAAATTTAAAGCCCACAAAATTGTTAAACACATTTATTATAGAGTTATGACTATCTTAATCCCTCTCTTCTTCGTTTTCAGAATCAAAATCTTTAACCGCCTGTTTGACTTCCATTTCTGCCTTATCAATCTTACTTTTGCACATTTTAATTAATCCGACCGCTTCTTTGACTCTGTCGGATAATTCATCCACATCGACCTCTTCATTCTCAATTCTTTGAATAATCTCATCCAGTCTTTTGAGTGCTTTGCTATATTTCATTTCCGACATCTTTCCCTCCGAATTAAAATGCGATGAATTTTTAGATAAAACTACTGATGATTTTTTATCCTAGTACTATCGAGGACGATCTTGGGAATCGATTTTATAAACCCGGCTACAAAAATTCCCATCTACAACCTCGGTTATAATGACATCCTGCAGTTTAACCTCGGCCTTATTTTTAATTAACCTCTGCTGGCTCGTACGGGTGATCGTAAATCCCCTTCGCAAAGTGTTAGTGGGATTGGCGATTTCGATCATACGTTGATAATGATTTAGTTTAAATTTTACATTATGCAGATGATGCTTGGCCACCCTTTGTAAATTCGTATTATGTTCCCCTAATTTATTCTTTTGCTCAACTAAACGTCTTATTGGCTGGTGCTCAATCATGTGCATCATTTGGACCATTGTCAAACTGTGCGTCTTCAAAAATGACGATGTATCACTGTGTAAATTCACGGCCCGATTCTTTAATGATTTCTTTTCGTCATTGATCTTTTGTTGCGCTAAATGGATCATCTCATAACCTTTTTCATCCAGGCTCGTCAAAAAATCTTCCACTTTCTGGACAAGAAACTGTGCAATCGCCGTTGGCGTTTTTTCGTACGTGTGGGCGGCTAAGTCAGTGACGGTGATGTTAATTTCATGTCCAATACCACTTAAAACCGGCAACCTTAAGCCGGCAATCTTTTCTGCAATAAGCCGATTATCAAAACAACTCAATTCTGCAATAGATCCCCCTCCCCTTGTGACCACAATCGCATCTAAAGTTTGGATTCTATTCAAAATATCCAAGGCTCGACAAACTTCTCTTTCCACTCTCTTACCTTGTACGGCAGAATTCACATGAAAAACTTTAAATCCATAACCACTACGTTTAAGTTCCGCAATAAAATCATTGTAGGCCGCAGAATCAAAAGCCGTAATCAAACCAATATTTAATGGAACGGATGATAAGGGAATCTGTTTATTCTTCTCCAGTATTCCCTTTGTTTTCAGTAACGCTATCAGCTTCTGTCGTTCTTGGGCAATCTTCCCTAGCGTATAAAAGGGGTCAATACTTTCAACAATCAGCCGCATGGCACCGTGCGGTGGATAAAAATCAACGCGGCACAAACACTTCACTTCAATATCGTCTTTAAGCGTGAACGCATTCTCCGCCTTTTGTAGAATTTCTTCGATATAGGGTTTTCGTCCGGCAAAGATCACTAATCCGATACGCGCAATAATATCCTTCGACTGAGGATCTTTCTCACATAATTCAAAAAAGATGTGTTTTTTTTCTTTATTCCGACCATACCCTTGAATTTCCCCGCAAACCCAAATGGGATTGGGGAATCCCATATTAATGACATCTTTAATAAGGGTATTTAATTCCGAAACGGTCAAGTGCTCTTTTAGGGTGGCTATTTCGTCCATATTCAGGAATCCCCGATGATTTTAAAAAGATTTCCGTGGGAGTGGATCAAAAAGAGTAAAACTTAAGATTTATCATTTTATTAAGTCAGGCGTAATCATCGCCGTTATATACCAACCCATCTCTTGATTTTTTTCTAAAATAATGACGGAACTGGTTGGAAGCCCCAGAATGGCCTTATCTTCATTACCCATCACTAATCTTGAAACCAACTTGGATAAATATGGCAAATGACCGACGATCAGGACATCATCCCTTTGCCCCGAAAGTGCATAAACAAGTTCATCCGGCGAATCATCAGGCAACAGATTATCTTTCGTCATTAACTTTGCATTTGAATTTAAAGTCTCTTTGAGAATAAGAGCAGTTTGTTGTGCTCGCTTTTTAGTACTGCAATAGAATATATTGATCTGGATTTTGGCACGCTTAAGAAACTTTGCCAACTTACCAACAGCCGTCTTCCCCTCCTCACTTAGAGGTTGCGTAGGATCCATGCTCTCGGAAACAGCTTCTCCATGACGGACAAGATACAATTTCATAACTTTCGCATCAACTCTTTCTCTGGAACGTTCATAGCATGCAGTTTTTTTTCTAAC
>JAHFGK010000180.1 GCA_023247475.1 Candidatus Omnitrophota bacterium | reverse complement strand
CATATTTTTTAGGCGCTTGCCTCGTAATCGCTTTAAAATCGGAAATAAATTCGCATAATAAGCGCGGATATCATCTTCGGTTAAATATATCTTCCGTCCGGATTCTTTTCCCTTGGGAAATCCTTTGGCATTCGCTAACGCTTTTTGAATTCTTTGCGCACGGGACGCGGTATAAACAAAGGGCTGCGCTTTATGTTCTTTGATATCCATCCAAATCATTTCCGAGCGGTCCGAGGCCGAAACCCGGGGCGTGGTCACGGCATTAGATCGGGCAAAGGCAAAGAACCTTCCCTCCGGCGTTCGCATTCCGATTTCCCCACAATAACTCACATTGTCACACCAAATATTGACATACCAATTATTGGTATGCGGAGCAAAGTCAAGATCAAACCATTGATTCGCATTGTGTCCATTAAAATTGACGTTGGTGACATCGTACATTCTTAACGTATACGCCGAGCGATCGAACTCGGCGCCGAGAGTATTTCGCATTTCTTCGATGGAAGAACTGCTAATCTCCCAATACGCATGAATCCAATGCGGATCGCGCACCAGAAGAGTGAGATAAGTTGTGTTGTAACTTTGGGGTAAATCGTAGCTCTCAACAAAGATTCTACTTTGTGCGGGAAGTTGGCTTAGGGCTGGTTGTTCCTGACGGGATCTGGACGTGCTATGAGAATGATGTTTACTCGATATTTTCGTATGTTGGATCATTGAATTCTTTGTACAACACGTATCTAATCATTAGTTAGCATAGACTGACAATATTTCTTCGGCAATCACATCCCAGGAAAAAACGGTTTCCACCGCAACGCGACCGTTACGTCCCATCCAGCGGGAATAATCGAAATCGGAAAATAAAGTTCCGATCCCCCACGCGATCGATTCGGGATTATCATAAATTTTTAAACCGTTGACGTCATGCCAGACAATTTCCGCTGGACCGCCTTTAGAACTCGCAACCACGGGCTTACCAGCACTCCACGCCTCTAAGATCACGATCCCGAACGGTTCGTTACGGCTGGGGACACACACACAGTCGGTGGCCTTAAAAAGATCTTTTAGTCTCCAGCCATTCTGATGTCCTAAGAATCGGGTGGCATGACTCACGCCTAAACGATGCACCTGTTCTTCGACGGTGCGACGCATCCCGCCGTCACCGGCAAAAACAAATTTAGCGTTATCAAAATATTTTAAAATATACGGAATCGCGTTTGCTAAAAGATCCGGCCCTTTCTGATACACCATTCTTCCCGCAAACAAAACCATCGGGTCCATCGGTCCGATATTATACATGCGTTTAACCGCAGCGGGATCGATCCATCCATTGTAATCGTGGGAATTGACTCCGTTATAAATAGCATCCACTTTCCCTTCGGGCGTGCTATACATCCACATAATTTCACTTTTAAGGGCCTTGGAGACCGAAACAACATGATCGGCACAATAGGTTCCATACCATTCCAAATGTCGAATCTTTTCGGAACTCCCACCGTAGAAGTTATTCCCACAGCGGCCATATTCAGTGGAATGAATGGTAAAAATTGTTCGCCGCTTTCTACTTTCCTTAATCCAAGCCATGGCATTGACCGTTAACCAGTCATGCGCATGAATGACATCAAACGGACCGATATAATCTTCGGTTTGAAAAAAGTTGTGCACAAAGGAACGGCACATATTGTTGATTTCTTCTAAGAAATCCGGGTGAGAGTCAAACGGACAGCGGTGATAATGAACGCCGTAAATGCGTTCGTAAAGAGGATGATCCGGGCGCCCCATGCGCGTAAAGACATGGACTTCATGGCCCTTACGCTCCAGTGCACAGGCAAGCTCGCTAACGTGCACAGCGATGCCGCCCACGTAGACCGAATGGATAGATTCCCAGGAAAAAAGCGCTATTCTCATTAAACTAAAACTTCCTTGATGGAGTTAAGCGATCCCAAAGAATTCGATACGGTTTTTGTATTTTTCGGATCAGTCCACCATTGACCATCCACTATATACTTGTACTCATATTTGCCAGGTGCAAATTTCAGACTCAGAGTCCAAGTACCATTTTTATCCTTTTTCATTGGGATTCCCTTACTGTCCCAGGAATTAAAATTACCTGTCAGCAAGACTTTTTTGGCGTTTGGTGCCGTGAGTTGAAAATTGGTTGCTAGTTCGATTCTTCCTTTCATTTCTCCTATCCCCTTTCCTCGATTTGGTGAGATTGACATTGACTGAACAATTTCATCAATGGTGACATCAAAGATTTTAGCAATTTTCTTTAACATGGTCGTCTTCGGTTCTCGCTTCCCGGCTTCCCACATACAGATAGCCTGTCGCGAAACGCCGAGTTTCGACGCTAAATCTTCTTGAGTAAAATTTCTGCTTTCTCGGAGTGTTTTAATTCCCGAACCGACCATAAATTTTTTTACTTAAGTTGTTCTATTGTAAGGAAATGAAATATTAAATGGATGACACATTCTGTTAACTTTAAATATTATTTAAATTATTCCCGTAAGGGAAATGATGATGACATATTCCCTGTTTTTTGTCAAGGATTTTATAAGGTCGAAACTTAGAAGGGCTCATTCTGAAAGAATGAGCCCTTCTATAACAAAACTTATAGGAATATTAATCTTTACTTATAATTTATGTGGTGTGCTTTAAGAAAATAATTCCTAAGGGGGGCAATGTTAAGGAAAGCGAATAAGGCCTGCCATGACAAGGAGTTTTACTCGCTTGCAAATAACCTCCATTGCCGACACCACTTCCCCCATATTCTTTCGCATCGCTATTTAGAATTTCTCTCCAGGATTCTCCTAGTGGCACACCAATGCGATAGTTATGCCTTGGGGTAGGGGTAAAATTACAGATAATAACAATCGAATCATCCTCCAGCCGACCCTTTCTTAAAAAACTTAACACGCTATGCTGATAATCGTTACAGTCAATCCATTCAAAGCCACTCGATTCACAATCGTTTATACATAAAGCGATCTCATTTTGATAAAGGCGATTCAAATCCTGAAGCAGTTTTTGGATTCCTTGATGCGGTCCGTATTGTAAAAGGTGCCAATCCAGACTTTGCTCATGACTCCATTCGGTCCGTTGTCCAAATTCGCCTCCCATAAACAGAAGCTTTTTCCCCGGGTGAGCATACATATAACCGAAAAGCAGTCTTAAATTCGCAAATTTCTGCCAATCATCTCCCGGCATTTTCCCCAACAAAGAACTTTTACCATGAACAACTTCATCATGAGATAAGGAAAGAGCAAAATTTTCGGTAAACATATATAATCCGCTGAAGGTTAATTCACTGTGATGAAATTTACGATGAATCGGATCTTTACGAAAATATTCGAGCGTATCGTGCATCCAGCCCATATTCCATTTCATTCCGAAACCGAGACCTCCCAAGTACGTGGGTCGTGAAACCATCGGCCACGCGGTGGATTCTTCCGCGATCATTTGAACATCCGGGAAAGAAGTATAGACGACTTCATTGAGTTGTTTGATGAACGCAATGGATTCTAAATTTTCCCTTCCCCCATAAACATTCGGGGCCCATTCCCCCTCTTTACGGGAATAATCGAGATAAAGCATTGAAGCAACGGCGTCCACTCTTAATCCATCAATATGATATTTTTCTAGCCAGAAAAAGGCACTGGAAATTAAATATTCTTTGACTTCATAGCGACCATTATTAAAAATATAACAATTCCAATCGGGGTGAAATCCTTTCTGCATATCCTTATGTTCAAATAAATGCGTTCCATCAAAAAAAGACAATCCATGCTGATCACAGGGAAAATGAGATGGCACCCAATCCAAAATAACACCGATATCATTTTGATGGAGACAATCGATTAAATACATAAAATCCTGCGGCGTGCCATAACGATTACTGGGAGCAAAGAACCCTAAAGTCTGATATCCCCAAGATCCGTAAAAGGGATGCTCCATGACGGGTAAAAATTCCACATGGGTAAATCCCATCTTCTTCACATAGTCAACGAGATCATTCGCGAGTTCACGATAAGTTAAAAATCTATTTCCCGCTTCCAGCGAGCGTCGCCAGGAACCTAAATGTACTTCATAAACGGCAATGGGCGCCGACAAACTAGTTTTCCGCTGTCTATTCCTCATCCATTCGTTATCCTGCCATTCATATTCGAGATCCCATACAATCGAGGCATTTTTGGGAGGACGTTCACAATAAAAAGCAAAAGGATCTGACTTCTCAACTTGATAATTATTAAACCTAGAGACAATAAAATATTTGTAGAGATTCCCTTTGCCTGCCCCCGGAATAAATCCTTCCCAAATTCCCGAACTATCCCAGCGAGGCGCTAAGGGGTGTAATTGTTTGTTCCAATCGTTGAAATCACCGATGACAGAAATCCGTTCGGCATTGGGCGCCCAGACCGCAAAATAGGTACCTTGCTGGCCGTCTTTCGTCATCCCATGAGCGCCTAATTTGTTATAAAGCTGAAAATGAGTGCCTTCTTTGAACAGATAAATATCGTGATTGGTGAGGCGACTGATGTCATGGTAAACATTCAACATAATTTTGGGGGGGCTTAAGAGACGAATGATAAAAATAGGTTAAGTACAATTGCGCCTTATTATAACGTTTTTCTTTCGGTTTGCAAGTGAACTTTAAACAGTTGTAACGCCAAAGTGATAATGTCCTAATTGGCCAAAATAAGAATGTCCTAGTGAGATGGTATAGTCCATAACGATAAGGAGGATGTTATGGACAAGAATAAGGACATTCTGATGATAAG
>JAHFGK010000179.1 GCA_023247475.1 Candidatus Omnitrophota bacterium | reverse complement strand
GATACCAATGACAATGGAGGTGAAAACCACCGGGATCAAAATCATTTTAAGGAGATTAATGAAGATACCGCCGACAAGATCGCAAATATAAAAAATAAAAGAGGCGGGTTGCGTTGTTGTCCCGGAGGCGTTTAAGCCTAATCCTAAAACGATACCAATAATGGCGCCGAGGAGAACTTGAAGATTGAAGGATAATTTCATGAGGTTAATTGTTAATCGTTAATGGGTCGTGAGACAATTCACCATTGACTATACACCATAAACCGTTTTTATGTTACACTAAAATAATTCTGGAGGGTAATATAAATTCAAAAATCTATTATAATGAAAAACCAAATTAAAAGACTGCTAAAAGAAAAATTTCAGGCGGATTTTATCGAAGTGCGAGATGAAAGTCCTCGACATACTGGTCATCCGGAAGCACAAAAATCGGGGGGAGGACATTATTCGATTGTCATTGTTTCCGATAAATTCACGGGAAAAACTTTGATTGAACGTCATCGAATGGTCTACGCGGCAGTTAAAGGAATAAAAAATAAAATCCACGCACTATCGATCAAGGCGATAACAAGTCATGAAATGAATACAAAAAGCCGATAAAATAACATACACTTACTTGCCATCTTGGATTTCTATTTCCTTCTCCGAGACTATTTCTTCTTGTCTTTGACTTGGCCAGGAGGATTTGAAGAATCATCCTTCTTCTCTTGGCCGGGAGGATTGTGGTCTTTATCTTGTCCAGGAGGATTGTGATCCTTATCTTGCCCTGGAGGATTCGGAGGGTTCTCTGGTCCTGGAGGATTCGGAGGATTTTCTTGCCCAGGAGGAAGATCTGGAGGTGTACCACCGCCCAAAGACTGAGTACCATAAGGGCAATTTCCTGTACACCAAGGGTTATTTTCATCTAAAGCTATCTCCGTAACATGCAACGTGAAAGATCCTGTACCGCGACCATAATTTGCAGTACATTCATAGGAAGTGCCATCCCCCGAGCATCTAAATGTGATTTCGTTTCCAAGAAGATTGGTTCCCAGATTCGCATTAATGGCATCCACATCAAAGGAACCTCCATTAGGCCAATAATTACCGCCGTTGTTAATACTATATACCTTATTTGCAGCATAAATCGACGTGAGTTGTGCCCCGGCATCACGATATTGAGCACGGTTTACTGCACCCTGATAATTGGGTATGGCAAACCCCATGATAATACCAGTCATAACAAGGACTACGATGAGTTCGGTTAGAGTAAAGGCTTGTTTTGAATTACATATCGCTTTGTGGGGGGACATTATAAGTTTCATTACATTATTTTCTCCCTGACTAAGTTAAAAAAAATGCCCATTCTATTAAAGGATGGGCATCAAAGCTTTTCAATTAACTACTTCTTTATTCGGCAACTGACTGCCTTGCCCCACCGCTGATGGGGGTTAGGCTCTAACAGCTTTGCGTCCTATCCTTTCGAATAGTTTGCTCTTTTCGTAAAGACTTGAAACCTCAAAGAACATTTCCTCACTACTGTGTCAAGTATAACATACGTTTTGGGAATTATCAAGACTCCTCAAAAATGCATTGGCTTATTTTTTATGCACTTACACCCCGGAGTTCTTTTGGTAGACTAATCCTTATCGTCCTCTTTGTCGGACTTATCCTTATCGTCCTCTTTCTTCTCCTTCTTCTTGTAAGTGTTATAAGGGCATTTTTCGGAACACCAAGGATTATTTTCATCTAACGCTGCCTCATTAACATACACCTTGAAAGATTTACCAAGGCAGTCACACTTTGCAGTACATTCATAAGAGATGCCATCCCCCGAGCATTTAAATTTGACTCCTTTTCCAACAAGATTTGTTCCCAGATTCGTATTAATGGCATCGAAATCAAAAGAACCTCCATCAGGCCAATAATTACCGCCGTATTTAGTACTATAGACCTTCTCTGCAGCATAAATCGATGTGAGTTGCATTGAAGCATCCCGGTATTGAGCACGGCATACTGCATTCTGATAATTGGGTACGGCAAACCCCATGATAATACCAGTCATAATAAGGACTACGATGAGTTCGGTTAGAGTAAATGCTTGTTTTGAATTACATATCGCTTTGTGGGGGTACATTACAAATTTCCTTATATTATTCTCTCCATGATTAAGTTAAAAAAAATGCCCATTCTATTAAAGGATGGGCATCAAAGCTTTTAAATTAACTACTTCTTTATTCGGCAACTGACTACCTTGCCCCACCGCTGGTGGGGGTTAGGCTCTAACAGCTTTGCGTCCTATCCTTTCGAATAGTTTGCTCTTTTCGTAAAGACTTGAAACCTCAAAGAACATTTCTTCACTACTAGTGCAAAGTATAACATACGCTTTGGGAATCATCAAGACTCCTAAAAGGCTCCGAATTGACTCACATTTCAACAAAAATCGCCTCAGGAGTAACATCTATTTATGAGTCAACTGGCTCCTAAAAGGGCTTATTTTTTACACTTACACCCCGGAGGTGTAAGTGCTTTACATTACGTTACGTTCGTAATTTATATCCTATTTTAAATAAATAAACCGTAGAATAAAAAAAGAAAACCGCCATCAATAGGGACACTGCGGCACAAAACTGAACCGGTATATCGGAAACACCCGTCACACTAAAACGCACCCCGTTGATTAAGTAAAACATGGGGTTAAACGCGGAGAAAATTTTTAAAGGTCGGGATAAAATGCTTATCGGATGAAATGCGCCTCCCAAAAAAACCGCGGGAATTATTAAGTAAACGTTCCAAACATTGAGCATCCCAAAATCTTCCGCCCATAACGCGCCCATCATTCCCGCACAGGAAAAAATCACCGAAATGGTTAAAATAAAATACAATAACAAAAGCGGATTTTGTATTACGGTATGGGCGAACAAAAGCGATACTAAAAAAACTCCCATCGAAACAACCATCGCGCGGACAACGCCTCCCGCCAGTAATCCTAAAACCATTTCAAAATACGATAACGGAGAAAGCAGAACTTCCTGAATGTGATTGTGCCAGCGCGCAATAAATAGAGAAGAGCTTGTATTTTCATAAGAACTCGAGATAAGGTGCATCGTCATAAGGCCTGGGACAATAAAACTTAAGTAAGTCATCCCCGTACTACTGAGATCTAAGCGACTGCCGATGGCAACGCCAAAGATGTACATAAAAAGAGTAGAGGACACCAGTGGCGGAAAAACCGTCTGACCTGCCACCGAGAAAAACCTTAAAATTTCCCGTTTCGATAACGACAAAGTTCCGATGGGATTATTAATCATGATTACCTCCATTCATCGGGTTAGTGACTTCCAAGAAAACAGATTCCAGAGAACGATCTTGTAAAACTTCTTTTTTCTCCCCGATACGCACGATGCGGCCATGATTAATGATTCCAATCGTTTTACATAATTTTTCCGCTTCTTCCATATAATGCGTCGTTAAAAAAATTGTTTTGCCTTCTTTATTGAGTTGCGCCAAATAATCCCAAATTAAAAATTTCAGTTCGAGATCACAACCTGCCGTGGGTTCATCTAAAATTAAAATCTCCGGATCGTGAATGAGGGCGCGGCACAGCAGCAATCGTTTCTTCATTCCGCTGGAAAGGGCGCGATGCTTACAGTTTCGTTTTTCCAGCAATTGAAAACGTTCAATCAATTCATCCGCACGCCTTCGAGCCACATGAGGCAAAATGCCGAAGTATCCTGCCTGATAAACCAACAATTGATGAATGGTTAAAAAGGGATCAAAATTGGATTCCTGCGTACAAAGACCGATCAACCGTCGGGATTGCGGATACTCCACCACGGTATTGTAACCGAAAACTTCTACCTGCCCGGTTTGATAATTCGAAAGGCCGGTAACAACATTAATGGTTGTGGTTTTCCCCGCACCGTTAGGACCAAGAAAGGCAAAAAAATCCCCGCGCTTGACCCGAAAGGAGACATTGTCGAGGGCTTTGAAGGCTTGATAATATTTCGTGAGATTCTTGATGGAAATGGCTACGTCGGAATTTCTCATAAATTAAAAAGCAGATTAGGTATGGTTACTTTACCCTAACGACTTAACCAAATTTGATTTAGTATCCTTTAATCCTCTATCTAATTCCTCTTTTGCTTTCCGTGCCGCGTTACGAACAATCTCCGGCAAAGCGGGATGAATATAAATCATATTAAGTAAATCGTCAAGTGTTCCGTTTTTGGTCATCAAAGCGATAATCATATGAATCATGTCCGAGGCCTCATCGCCGATAATATGGCCGCCTAAAATTCTTTTGGATTTGCGATCGATGAGGATTTTGCAAAAACCATGATCCGAAAGGCGCGCCATACCCATCGCACTTTTGTGGTAAGGAGTAAGACCAACCACATAATCAACGCCTTCTTTTTTAAGTTCCTCCTCAGTTTTCCCCACCGCCGCCACTTGCGGATGAGTAAAAATCGCGTGGGGAATAGGAGGATAGCTGATGGGTTCATCTTTTTTTTCGACAAATAAAGTACAAAATAAATATTCACCTTCAAAATTTACGCTGTGACGATAAAGGAAATTTCCTACACAATCCCCGAGCGCATAAACACCATCCACGGTCGTGCGCAGATGATTATCGACTTTGATAAATCCGTTTTCCTTGAGTTGAATATCGGTATTTTCTAATCCGAGAGTATCCGTATTGGGAACAACTCCGGTGGCTATTAACAAAGCATCCGCAGTTAATTCATTGTCCCAGCCGTGCGTGTCCTTGTAAGTGACTTTGAATTGATCATTTTTATATTCCATCTTTGTTGGAACCGCAC
>JAHFGK010000178.1 GCA_023247475.1 Candidatus Omnitrophota bacterium | reverse complement strand
TAGTCAATCTGGATACCTTTGAGGAAGGTAAGACTCTCTTCGTTGACGAAAATGGATAGATCACCTTGGTAAAAAACGGTATCATTTTCGTAAGGGCCCTTTTGAAACCGCAGGTCATAGGATAACCCCGCACATCCGCCGGTCACTACGCCAACACGGAGTCCATATCCTTGTTTCCCTTCGTTTGCCATCATGGATTTGATTTTTTGGACCGCAGACTCCGTTAGGGTAAAAGGCGGCGGACCTTCTTCTTTGGTCATCTGCTTTTGTTGATTATGAGTTTCCATCCAATGATCCTTAAAATTAATTTTTATGCTTCTATCTTCTCTCAATCTAAATATAACACATTACCAGAAGATGTCAAAGTCTTTACGAAGGGAAGAATCATTGTCCAGGGTAAAAAAGGGCAATGCTACTGGTAAATCCATGTAAGAAGTTATTGCCACCAACGGGGCCGATTTCTCCGGCGCAGAAAAACCCGGCAGCGGGAATGTCCCCAATGTGCTTTTGGATGATCGCGATATCGTGCTTTTTTTCCCGGAACATGTTTTGGCCGCGTCCATTGCAGGAAAAAACCAACGCACCTTTAGGTTTTGCCTTGGCTTCCTTATTTTGTAGATCGGATAATAATTCAGTTAAATCTTCCGTTGCGGTTTGTGCATCACGCAAGTGGAATTGGATCGTTTGTCCGGGTTGGATATGCTCGGCAATCGCCCCGGCCCCCGTGTTGGGATCGAGTCCCATGACCCCGCGGATTAAAAAGTCACCTCGGTTAAATTGATCTTTGTATTCGTTCATGGCGATGCCAACAAAAATGGCCTCTTGGGCCAGAAGTCTATCCCGAGGGGTGGTTTTAGATAAAACTTCTTCTAGGACTTTATAAAATGACCGACCGGCTAATTCATAAATAATATTCCCCTCGGCCTTCGTCACAATATAGGTTTCTCCCATTGGACGACATCCTTGGGAGACAACGGTTTCAATATTCACATTCCCGGTTAGAACGACTCCCACCATTCCTTGTTCAATTTGCTCGTTATTAAGAATTAAGATATTCTCCCGCGGTTGACTTGCCCCACTGGCCAATCCACCCATAATAGGACAGTTGGGATAAGCTTGATTGATCCCTTCTAAAAACTGATTCATATTAAAGGTAAAAGGATCCGGCAGAGCAAGGAATTTCGGTTTTTCTGTTGGATAGATTTCAAAGAATTCATACCAATCCTTAGGTTCGTGAAAGTTCTCCAATTGATCTTGATTCAAGGCAAAAGGTTTAATTTCAACATCGGGCAATTTCGCTAAGATGAGAGTAGCGGCTGGTCGGTACTCAATCTCGGTATCGGAACCAATAATGCCGGCACAGGTGCAGCCAAGAAGGTGACTTGCCTTAATGCGACGTTTAAGCAAGGACGCAACCTCAGCCGCAGAAGTTTTACTGAGGGAGGCAACAAACAAAAATCCCAAGTCATATTGTTGATCATTGCCCTTGGCTAATTCTTCAACAATTGCGTTGGGGTTCATTCCCGTTACTGTTCGACTGATGAATTCCATAATGGTTTTAAATTTTTTGAGATCTCTGGGATTTATTTGTGAGCGCGAATCATTAAAACAGGAATATTCGTACGATGACGAATATTTTCCGCCACACTTCCTAAAAAGATATCCTGTAAGAATTTATGGCCATGGGTCGACATGGCAATTAAATCGCAGTTTTCTTGTTCGGCAATCGAAAGAATTTTATCCGCCGGTTCGCCACTAGCCAAATACGTCTTAACATTAAATCCTTCGTTGGTCAATTCGTTTTTTCGACTTTCGAGGTATTGACGGTCATTTTGAATTTCCTCAGAATCTTCTAAATTCAGTTGTTGTTGAAGTCGGGCCGCATAACCGTCAGCGACATGAACAAAAACGAGACTCGCCTGTGTCAGCTTCACTAAAGGACGTACATAACTGAGGATAACATTATCCGCCGGTGAGTTTTCTAGAGGAACTAAAATTTTTTTGAACATTTCACACCCTCCCTCATTTCCCACAATTTATTGAAGCCATACCCTCACCGTTTGAAATAGCAAATAGATATTTAAGGATACAATCACAAGAGTAGTCAACCAAGCCACAATTTTAAGCCGAGAGGAATTGACAAATTTTCCCATTTTCGTTTTGTCGTTGGTAAACCAGACAAGCGGAATAACCGCAAAACTCAGTTGTAACGATAAGATGACCTGACTGAGAATTAATAAACTACCAACACCTTTATGACCAAACAACGCCGCAACGATAACCGCTGGAACAATCGCTACCGAACGGGTAATAATTCTTCGCACCCAGGGGCGCAGACGAATATTTAAAAAACCTTCCATCACAATTTGTCCCGCCAGGGTTCCTGTCAGAGTTGAATTTTGTCCTGACGCTAACAAGGCTATGGCGAAAAGAAAGCTTGCTAATGGAACTCCTAAGACTGGCGTTAGCAAGTGATAAGCATCGTGAATATCAGCGACATTTTCATATTGGGTTCCATGAAAAGCAGCAGCACTTAAAACAAGAATGGCGGCATTAATGAAGAAGGCACAAAGAAGCGCCACAGTTGAGTCTAGCGTGGCATAGCGAATCGCCATCGCCCGACCAATGTCATTTTTTTCAAAAGCACGCGTCTGAACGATGCTCGAATGAAGATAAAGATTATGAGGCATAACCGTCGCTCCTAGGATCCCGATAGCAATATAAAGCATTTCCGGATTTTGCATAATTTCAGCCTTAGGTAAAAGATTCGGCACAATGGCGCCAAGCGATGGGTTCGCAACTAAAAGTTCATAGGAAAAGCACCCTCCAATAATGACGATGAGGCTGGCGACAATACATTCAAGAATACGGAAACCTTTGTTTTGCAGTAAAAGAACGATCATTACATCAAGTGCGGTTAAAACAATACCGACCACCAGCGGGATTCCGAATAAAAGATTGAGTGCAATCGCCGAACCTATAACTTCCGCCAAATCACACGCGGCAATGGCAATTTCACAGAGAATCCATAAAAAATAAACCACCGGTTGCGAGAAATGATCACGACATGCCTGGGCTAAATCGCGACTGGTGACAATGCCTAATTTTAAAGAGAGATGTTGTAGAAGAATCGCCATAAAATTGGAAATGAGAACAACGGAAATCAGGGTATACCCAAATTTAGCTCCTCCGGCTAAATCGGTGGCCCAATTCCCGGGATCCATATATCCCACAGCGACCATGAGTCCTGGTCCGGCAAAGGCGAGGATTTTACGCCAAATGGCGGCATTAATGGGAACCGGAATAGATGAAAAAACTTCCTGGAGACTCGGCGTCTTTAATGGTCGTCGCCATCCGGAAATGGCGTTGGGATCAGATGTGTTATTCGGTGTTGCTGGCATTTTCATAGCGATTTTTTCAAATAAAAGTGTATGCAGAAAGAATTATTGAACCCATTTAATCGAACAACCCAGGGAAGGTTTTTGATTCTGATCAATGGGTTGACTGGTGGCCAGATTATTGAGGGCCTCTTTTAGTTCTTCTCGCTTAATTTTACGTTCATCTTGCCAATTGTCATCAATGCGTCCATGATAAACCAACTCATGCGTTTTGTTAAATAGATAAATATCCGGTGTACATTGTGCTTTGAATTGACGCGCAATCTTTTGTGTTTCATCAACAAGATAGGGAAAATCAATCCCCAATTCTTTGATCTTTTCTTTCATCTTTTCCGGTGAATCATCGGGATAATTGGGATTGATATTGGGATTGATTGCAAGCGTATTAATTTTTAACTGCTTAGCATAACTGGCCAAACGAATAAAACGCGGCCACACGGCTAAGGCATAAGGACAATGATTACATGTAAAGTTAATCAAAAGACCTCGCTCTCCGTAGAGTTGACTTCCCTTATACTTTTTATCCTGCGGATCTTTTAACTCAAAATCCGGCATTTTAGTTCCTAAAGGTATTGTAATTGATTCCAATAAAACCATCCCTTCCTCCCATTTTTAAATCCTGACGTAATCCACCGACTTTAGTCGGTAGAGTTTCACTTTTAAGTAGTTTTAATTATAATAAACTGATTTTCCCTGTCAAGTATTTATCGCAAGTGTTATTTCAAAGGGAATAAAGATTCTTATGGTAGGGTAATTTCATTTTGAGAATGAATTGAGTTGTTATATTAAAAGTGTTCCCTGGTGATGTCGTCCGATTTTATCTTAATTTGGATTACAGGTAAGGGTATCTGGGGTCGGATCGGTTCCGCGAGAGGCTGGGGCAGGCATTGGGATCCCTTGAAATAAAACTAACAAAGTTTTGACAGCATCTGATATATCAATAAAGCCGTTGTCATTGGCATCCGCGGCGTCAAGGCAGGCAGGGGCTTGTCCTCCCCTAAAGATATATTCTAAAGTGAATATTGCATCAGAAAGGTCCACTTTCCCATCATTATTGGAATCGCCGCGCAAAAAAGTGATTGTTTGTATTTGTTGAGGTATGAAATTTGTTCTCCCATAATCATAGAAGGGAGTCGGCCAAGGAGTAAAATTTTTTGCTTGGGCGAAGTAGGTCCAAACGTAAATTTTATGATTGGATTGGTTAAAAACGATGATTTCCACGTTGCCATCATTATTTAGATCGGCTACAACCGGCGAAGCGTATATATTGCCCCCTATCTTTAAAGGAAAACCCTTAACAATCCGGCCGTCTTGATGCCATGCATAAATTCGAAAATCATTTCCTGAAATCAAAATCTCGCTTAAATTATCTCCATCTAAATCAGCGAGAATCATGGAATGACGAACAAAGACTAAAGAAAAATTTATATCAAATTTGGGATTCAGGCGCCAATAGATTGGCAAAAAT
>JAHFGK010000020.1 GCA_023247475.1 Candidatus Omnitrophota bacterium | reverse complement strand
TGCAAAATAAAAAGAGCATAAATCGTCCAAGATCTTTTTAGGAACAACCATAATAAAAAGATATAAACAAGCGAAAACCAGAGGCTGACAATATCCGGCCTCATAAATGACCGTGTCGGAGCGACTAATGCCACCATAAACAACAAGAAAGCAACCAGAAAAATCCGATCTCTCCTATACCCCAGCAATAAAAGGATGAGAAAGAATGTCACGATGATCAATGCCTGTAAGGTAATAAGTCCCCAACCACCGAAGGCTTGGCGAAGATAATAAAGCAAGACTTGCCAAAGCCATTCATGATCAATCCACTTTTGTCCCGCCACGGAGCAAGTAAAAACCTCGGTTGTGGGAATACCATGTTGGACAATATATTCACCCGTCTTAAGATGAAGCCAAGTATCCGCATCAGTGATATTTTTATGTGCGCACAAGGCAATGACGGCGAATAAAGCAGCCAGGGCAACAAATCCCATCCCTATACTTAATTTTCTACAAACGCTCTCAAACATGGACATTCCTTTTTATCTATCAACCTTTTTAATATTCTCTTATATTCCATTTGTCTGATTTTGCGGTATCAATTGCACATTGTGATAACAACGCTAATAAACATAAATGTTTAATCCCTTGATAAAATGTATGCGGGCGAATAATGCCTTTAAGAAATAATAAATTGACATAAAATAAACTTTCAAAATTCGGTAAGGCATAGAAAATCTCATCTTGTGTATTTCTTTCGGTCGATAGTAATAACCGACAAAAGGATATATGACAACCGCTTTAAGACAGCACAATCCGGCATAGCCGTATTTTTTCTGCTTTACAAAATCTGGTGCAAAATCATAGTATTCACGGGCAATCTTGATTCGTCTTTGAAATAAATTTAAGTGTGCGACATTTTCTTCTTTTGAAAAAATAAACAGATGATCCTTAAGCTTTTGTTTCAAATTTTTATGTAAATTCTGGCTATGCAATCGATATTTCACCAATGGAATATTCATATAAAGAAATTTATATTTTCTTGTCAAACGCAGCCAAAGGTCATAGTCCTGGGTTGTACGAAGTTTTACGTCAAAGCCGCCAACATCCTCAAAACATCTTTTGCGCATTAAAACGGTTGGATTTATGATAAAGTTTCCCTCAAACATGCTTTCAAAATTTTCCTTTTTTGATTTTTCTTTTTTCCAGTGAGCAATCGTACCATTTTCTCTGAAAGCATAAATTTCTGAACATACAAATCCTATCTCGGGATTTTTGTCTAAAACTTCTGTCTGCCACTCTAACTTTTGTGGAAGCCATAAGTCATCTGAATCTAATAATGCAATGTATTCACCACTCGATTGTCTGACCGCAAAATTCCAAGCAGAAGCTTGCCCTTGATTTTGCTGATAAAAATACCTCACCTTATCTCCGTAACGTTTTAAAACTTCCTGCGTGTTATCGGTTGAGCCATCATCAACAACAATGATTTCATAATCCTTGTAGGTCTGTGCAAGGATACTATCGATCGTCTCACAAATTAAATGCGCCCGGTTATATGTCGGAATAACAACGCTTACTTTAGGCATAAAGAATCCCCTACTTTTACTTTAAAAATTCTTATACTATATATTCTGTAAATAAATTCACCATCTGAGCAAGTGCAAGAATTATACTGCTTGCCCCCTTGTATGCCTTAACATACTTTTTATCCTCCGGAGAAATTGATAATAGTTTCTTTGAAAATTTTATAAAGACGTCATCGAACGTTTTGGCCATTTGGATGATAGCAAAGCTAAAGTCTCCCAAAGACATTCTGTTAATACGCGGACCGGACGGCGTATTATTCACATCCACAATATAAATTTTTTTATCGTCCTTATCTCGCAAGACATCCAATTCGCCGTATTGCAACCCCATTTTCTGACAAAAGATAAGCATTTTCTTAATCTCATCTGCTGTAAAGACCTCATCGATATGTTTCACGACTTCGGCCCAAGCATAAGTATCGAACCGGTTATTTTTCAGATGATAATAATAATAAACAAAGGGAATCTTGTCTTCAAAAATCAGCACACGGAAATCATAAACGTGTTTTTCATCAAATTCATTGTTGACGACCTTCTGATAGACGCACCCATCTTCCCGCTTCTCAATCGGACAATGAATGACCTTCCCATCGTGCATGGCATTAATTTTCGACTTTTGAACCGCGGGGCCTCTAAAACTAAGCGGATCGATGCTAAGGGGATATCCGAAGACTTCTTCGAATATCTCTTCCACATGGTCTTTACCTATATTCAAACACTTAGCATTAATGCAATCAAACCGCTCTATAACGTTTAAGTATTTTCTGTCACGTACGCGCAAGGTTATGTCTTCCCACTCGATCATCCGGTGAAAATAATCATCTGGGTTAGTGGTTATGCGATAACCCAGGACATACCGCAGTTTATACAGCACACAGTTTCTTTTATTCGGCCAACGCGGCCAGTACAAAATTGTCGGGGAACCTTTGAATAAACTGGCAAAGCCTCGGGGCGAAAAAAGCAACATGACCTTGATCACCGTAAGAACTATTTGCAGCCTTATAGTCAACAGATGTTGCGAAATCATCGCTGGTGATTTCAAAGAAACTATTTTTGTATACAGCCATTTTAACGATTTAAACATTCGAATTTTCCCCTTTCAAAATAGTTTACTATGAAGTTTTTCTCACATTGTGCTTCATAAACAGCTAGGATATCAATTCAACCGATCCCTTTTCGCTTCGATCTTATCTATCCACTCTTGAATTTGCTTCTTGTTGCGTCTGGCTGAAGTATTGTCATAGGCCTCGCGGAAACGGCTGAGGGCGGATTCATAATCCTCCATTTCAAAATAAGTCTCTCCCATAGACCGCAAGACGGCGAATTTTTCATAATCCATTTTGGCTTTTTTAAGGCGTAATTCATCTTTTTCTAATGATTTCTGAAATTCGAGTTGGGCTTGATCCTTTTTATTAAGCAATTTTAAAATCATTCCAGCGGTACGGTGAGGGTACGATTGATCAGGCTTCTCTATTATAAGCTCGTACTGTTCCTCAAGTGATTTCTCTAGGATCGTATCGACTTTATTACTATTTATTTTCTTTAAAAAGAAACCATATTCCAAGAAAGTTTCATGCGTTCTCAATTGTTTATGATTCAAAATGTAAAGAAATAGTTCTTCAGCTTGTGGATAAAGACCCCGCTCTGGATAATCTCTCTGTGCCGTCTTAAGAATACGCCGTTGAAATTCCTCTGGATTCGGCCTTACAAAGACAAAGAAGCCCGTGATAGCCATAATGGTCAAAATTAGATAACACGTGGCCCTAGCTTGGGACATCTTCCATCGAAAGGGATCTTTCTCTAATACCTTTAAAACGATATCACTTACCAAAGCAACAAAAGCAACACTTAAGAGTAATTCAATAATTTCATCACTTTTAACCACCGGTTGAAAAAAATAAAAAAATAAACAAAGTACAAAATAAGGGACTTGATAGGGTGGGACCGAAGGGACACCTAAAATCCCTATCCACCTTTGTAGACTTTTAAACTTCCAACCTAGTATGGGTAAAATAAATACCCAAATTATGACACCATAGCAGAGCATTGTTAACAAAGGGAGGCTGGTGGTATTATGCAGGTTAATCTCTGTTTGAGCGTTGACGTGGGCAATCGCCCCCGGGGTCTCAATACCAAATAAATGTTGACCCCAACTGATTTCTTCCATCCCAATGAAAAATAACACCAAAGACATCAATATATACCCGGGTTTCAAAAGATTTCTATCTGCCTTCATAGCCCATATCATTAACACAAAGGCCAGGATATAGCAGACAAAGGTCGCATATTCTCCCCACGAGTCCTCTGCGATCAAATAAACATAGGCGGCCGGGTTGAAGTAGTGCAAGAAATAAATGACACAAAGTATACTTAAGCAAAAAATAGTGTTAAAAATCGTTTTGCGAAAATAATCTTTACAAATCAAAGAGTTCATAAAATTAGTTTCCCGTTCGTTTACGACACTTGTATTACTTACCCAGAGATCATATCGGGGTGTAGAAAATACTGTTCCCACGGAGCCCCGGTATTATACGGATTTTCCACCCGAACGTATCCTTTTGATAATAACAAATCATTGCATACGTCACCTTCGATTGTTAATGCAAGTATTTTATACTCATCGAATGGAAAACCTTTTAAAATAGCGTATTCACTGCCTTCTGTATCGAGGCTTAAATAATCAACCACCTTCGGCGCATTGTTTTCCCGAAGGACATCTTGCAATAGGGCTAAGGGTTTTTGTTTGGTTGTGCCATCCTTCCAAAATTCCTCTTTTTCTACATCCAGATAATCCTTTATTCCACTATAGCAATTTTGACATTCTATATATTGCACTACGCCTTTCTTGTCACCAAGGCAACAGTTAACGCATATACATTTTCTATTCATCTTTAGTTTTTCAAAAAAAGCGTCACTGGGTTCAACGCATATTCCTTCCCACCCATTATGCAACTCTAAAGCATAGGTATTGCTTCCAAAAGTGCCATCACAAGCTCCGGCTTCTATAAAAAATCCTCCCTTCTTCCCTTTAGATATATGCAAAACCCATTTGTCATTTCCGGTTATCGCTTCAGAAAATGATTCGGGGATACTTTGGCCTTTATCGATAATCGGCTCATTTAACATTTTACCCGCCTCCTCTTTCAAAGGATACGAACCGCTTTTGTTATTTTCATGCATTAATTGTTTCGTCTCATCACTTAACCATTTTTGTAGTTCTTGTTCAAATTGATCCCCGTCCCAATTCAATACCTCAAACCTCGGCAAAAGATAAGGGCTGATATTTTTTATAACCGGCTGCTGTTCAGTCGTGCAGGCGGCCTGGAATTTCTGGTGTTCGACAATTTTTACGGTATCATCAGTATAACAGCCGTGCGGATAGGAAAAGCTTGTAATGCCGCAGCCGATGATGCCTTCCAAATCGCGCTTGCTGCGGCCGATCTCATTTTCCTGCTCCTGCGCTGTCAATTTTGAAAGCAACGGGTGATAAACCGTATGGGCGCCGATCTCGAAAAGTGGACACTTTGCCAAAGACACCAACTCTTGGGAAGTCATGGTGCGATGCGTCTGTCTTGGGCTCGATGACTGGCCCGACCACTCAGTAATTTGCCGTAATACGACTTTTTTCTCCTCAGATGATAAAAGGCTAAGTATTCGCCATAGAGTAAAATAAAGTCGATCCCTTGATAACTCCGTGTCATTTGAAGGTATATCATTTTCCATTCGACTATAACTACATGATTCATTATGCCTTTCCTGTATAATCGGGAAATGGTATTTTATTCCCCCGATGGTCAGCTCAAAGGTAGATGGAAGCGCACCGGAGGCTAAAATGATCCGTTCAAGCTCATCCCACCAATATTCTTCCTGGCTTCCGACAGAACCGCTCACGATAAAAAATGTCGCTGGAATTTCATAATGTTCCAAAATCGGTTTGGCATTATAAAAATTATCGGCATAACCATCGTCAAAGGTTAAGACAATTTCCTTGTCCCCCGATGAAAAATGCTTCAAATTCTTTCCCATCTCCCGCATTTGAACAGGACGACCGTATTTTTTTAAAACCTGCATATGCTCTTCAAAACGGCTTGGCGTAACGCACAATTGCCATGGATCGCAATCCAAATCTTTCACGCGGTGATACATAAGGATGAGACCCCGGCGTTCCCACTGCTGTATGGGTTTCCGGATCTGCAGGACATCGGAGTCTTTAGCTTTGGACACGATTTGCTTCGCCTTCCGGAAGCATTCCAATAACCGGGCGCGCGTTTGTTTGATCTCCCAATCCATCCGCCAATAGAATTTTCTCCATCGTTCGGTCACCGACCATGGCACGCATTTCTGCTCAAAAATGAATTTTTTCAGCCAGGGATGACCCTGCTTGATTTCCCAATCCATCCGCCAATATAATTTCCTCCATCGGTGGATTACGAACCAAGGCATGCCTTTTCGCTTGAAGATGAATTCCTTCAGCCAAGGATGGCCTTGCTTGATCTCCCAATCCATCCGCCAGTAAAATTTCCTCCATCTTTCGATCACGAACCAAGGAATACACTTCTGCTCAAAAATCAAACTGGTCAGCCGAGTCTTAACTTTCTTTAGGTAGAGCCTACCCCTTTGATGCAAACTTCTCCATTTTAGAATCATAAACCAGGGAACACATTTCTGCTCAAAGATAAATTTCTCAAGGTACTTCATTATTCTATATTTATACCTCTTTTTCATTGTCTTGCCGTCAACAGATACAATCCACTCTTTCTCAGCAGTCCGGCAAACCGATAACTGATGCATCCCATCCTTATTCCATCCTCTTCCCGATGCTTTTAACAAAGGGCTCTCGGCTAATTCTTTTTCTTCATATTCTTGGGTGTTTAATTTAGTTATCTCAAAGGCACGAACGGCATAACCGTAATCTTTTAAATCATCCTGGGCAATTCTTATTAGCTTATTTTCAATTTCGATGACATTACCTCCTGGGCGAGCCATGCTGAGATTATCTTTAATAATTGGGTTTTTAGGATGCTCTTCCCAACCATCCTTTAAGGAATCGGAGTAATATAAGTATAGATTACTGTCAGAAGTGTCGGAGACAAACAGCCAAAATTTATTTTTAGAGTAGAAAATTGTCGGGTCAACGAAGTTTTTCCCTTCCAATAAAGTTTTTACAAACCGCCAGCCATCGGGAAAATTATTCGCTTCATACAATCTGACAGATTTTGTTTGTTGACTTTCCGGTAACATATAGTATTTTCCTTCCCAGTTAAATATAAAAGGATAGGAAAGATGAAATGGTTCCTCTAGAATTATCTTTTTAAATTTCCACTTTCTGCAATCCTTGCTTGCTGCTAAACCTATAATTCCCTTATTATTTTTAAGAACCTCAAAGAACATATAGTATATTCCATTTTTAGCAACTAAAAATGGATCCGCAACATATTGGACCCTTTTGTCTCCCAAATTTTTAGCAGTTAAGACAGGATTATTTGCTGTTTTATAATTAGTAAATTCTAATTTTTCTTCATGGAAAGTCATTTTATAAATACCGATACTCCACTCCTCAAATATTTCTGATTCTCTCCATTGTTTGATTCCTCCACAATTCCAGAATTTAATTATTCGCCAGGGGATACACTTCTGCGTAAAAATAAACTCGTTAGTATATTTCATTATATGATTTGTTCTTTTATGATTTTTAAAAAGAAAAACACTAATCATAGATGCAACCTCTTAGCTTTTCCTTTAATATTTTCCGCAAATTGCATCACTACCCATAGACATTAACCATCACCAATTTTCAATAATCTTAATCCAGAGTGGATGTTTTTCTTCAGGTCAAATCTTTGTTCTACAAACTTTCGTGCATTATGGGATATCCAGCGTTTTTCTTCACTGTTCAAATTTAAGGCCCTTTTTATGCCATTCGCTACCCCTTCGCAACTTTTCTCAACAAGAAAACCATTCGAACCATCTTTTATTATTTCTACCGGTCCCCCACAATTTGTAACTATGCTAATTAGTCCGCACGACATCGCCTCCAAGCAGGCCAATGGTAATCCTTCCGAATCGCTCGGTAATACAAAAATATCACTTAGCTGCAAAAAAGCTGGGATATCTTCTCGAAATCCTAAAAATCTTATTCTCCTTTTAATATCTTCATCTGAAGAATTAACCATGTCTAACAATTTGCTATATTCAGAGCCGCTTCCGACGATAATCAATTGAGCATCGTTTCTTTCCTGTGCCACAACGGCAAATGCTTCCACCAAGCGATCTAATCGTTTCCCCTGATACAACATTGCAGTACTAACGATAATTTTATCCGAATCCGATATATTCAATTCTTTGCGTAGCTTTATTCTATTTTCCACGGACGGGACATTATCTTCAATATCCACGCCGTGATAAACTCTCTTGACATTATAGCTGGGAAATTTATGCAGTTTTATCAGGGAATCTCTCGTTGCGTTTGAAACCGCTAATGTATTTTTTGTAAAATAGCCAAGTAAAGTTTGAAGCAATCTATCTTTTCTCCAAGATAGTCCTAATCCCGGCATAAACCCAAAATATTTTTTACCTTTATTCTTCGGGCAGACAGGAGGACAGTCATGGACTATCATATATACGTTTCCGTTAGTAATTAAAAAAGCGGCAATTACTTCTGGTAAAGAAAAACTTTTTAGCCAAAACTGATTAAATATGATGCACTCGGGTTTAATCGTGTTAAAAAATTTGTAATATTTAAAAAATTTAATAGTAAATCTGTCTTCCTGATGGAGTACCGGGAGATATACAAGCTTAACCGGCAGGTTATTTTTATTAAAAATGTGGCTAAAAATATCAATATTTACCCCGAAAGTTACAGAATACTTATCAAAATTAATGGATTTAAAATAATCAATCTGCAATCGCTCCGCTCCCCCAAAATCTCCTGTTTGCATTAGAAATAAATATTTTTTTTTCATGTGATATCTTGGGTTGACGATTTCTTGTAACCTCTTTTAACCATCTTTAGCCCCATTAACGCTTGTTATCTGTTCCCAATTATATTTCATCTGTGCTTCGAAATTTCGCGGAGAGTATTTCTCCTGCATAATTTTAAACGCATCGTGAGCCACTTGAGCGTAGGTCCCATCTGTCAACAACTGCTGATAAGCTTCCATAAATGTGGCAGCGTCCTTAAATAGAAAGATTTCTTTTTTGTCTTTAAATTCAAGTCCCTCCATCCCTTTCTGGGTTGTCAAGACCGGCCGACCGAAGGAACAGGATTCCAGAATCTTGACCCGGGTTCCGCTGCCGTCCATTAGCGGCACAATCGAAGCGAAACATTTTTGGTAGTACGGGACGACAGAATCGACATTAACAGCGATTTCAACATCAGGCCAATTTCCCAATTGGTTACAAACGTCATCTAAGTTTTTCCAGGTTTTCCCGATGACGGTCAACTTAAGGTTTGTAAACTGTTTTTTGACTTCCGGCCAAATCGTTTTTAGAAACCACTTGAGTCCTTCCAAATTGGGGAAATAGTCAAGAGAACCGACAAAAAGAAGCTCATTGGGGTCTTCGCCGGGTTTAAAAAATCGGTCTGATTTTATTTCGTAAACGTTGGAAATAATGCCGGCTTTCTGACGATATTTGGGGCTGATTTTGCGCAAGGCATTGTTGGAGCATATAAAAACCCGCTTAAAACGTTTGAGCGCACGATGTTCGTATAGCCTCAGAAAGAAACTGTTTTTCTGCGAATTTATAAAATCTTTATAATTATTACGGTAAAGGTCCGAAAGAATATCGTCAAAATCCATGACTACTTTTTTCTGCCATTTCTCTGGAAGGTCCACAAAATATTTAACCGGATATAATTTTGAAATAAAAATAAGGTCATAATCGTTTTCCTCAACGATCTTAAGAATAGCTTTTTGCGCGTCGTCATTATAAAGCTGACCCAACTGCCAAGGCAGTTGATGAACGAACCTTTTCCAAGAGCTAATGGGTTTTCCCAAGGCATCTATGGCATGGTGCTGGCGGAAATTCTGTCGGATATATTCCATGTCCGTATTTTCCGAAAGCCTTTCCAACGTCAATAAATCCAATTCTCCTTTTGTGCGTAAAAATTCGACGAACCGCCGGTTGCGCAATTCACTTCCGTAGAAAATGCGTATAGGTTTAAAGGCAAGGACATACAGGATCTTCATTGATTTTCTCTGTTCAAATTTCATGTCTCCATGTTTAATCATTTGCCCAAAGTTAAAAAGGGCTTTGTAGCGGTCGAGGAGCATATCCTTCATCGTGTTTGCAGAGAATGATCTCTTAAATATATCCCAAGAATCAGAACAAAATTTATCATCGACCGGCTCGACAATCTCCCGGCGCATCCCCTTAGTAAAACAATACCGGTAATAGTGATCGGGTGTTACCTCCTGTGTTTTAATCTTGTGATAAACTCTAATCGTTGGGTCATAAAGCGCCTTGACGCCAGCATTTAAGAGTCTTTGACACATTTCCGTGTCTTCAACAAGCACACTGTCGCTCGAGAAATACCCAAAACGCTCAAACAAGGATTTGCGAAAAGAAATGTTGGCCCCGTAAAAAAGTTTACGATATTCACCGCTGGGGTTATATTGAATAACAAACGGCTGATCTCCATAGTCCAGTATTCCCAACGGGCCGCAGAAAAATTCATTGATCCCCTCGGAATTCTTACTGCGCTCTGGGCTTCCGGGTAAAAATTCCTTGAGCCAATCGGGAATTCTGTCTCCCAGCCAAAGCGGCAATATCTTACCACCGATAAAGCCAATCTCCGGTCCAGCTCTTCTAAACGCTTCATAAATGTTTAAGACATAATAACGATCAACGGCACAATCGTCATCCAAACAAGCAATGATATCACCCGTTGCTTTTCTTATCCCGAGATTGAGAGCGAACACCCTGCCCTGATGGGATTGAAAATAATATCTTAACTTCCGCCAAGGCCAAAATCTGCGGGCGTAAGATTGAACGACCCTCCTCGTGTCATCTTTTGAATTGTTGTCAACAACGATGACTTCATAATCGAATTCGCAGTTCGTATATTGATTCTGCAGGCGCCTAAGGGTGTCTTTTATCGAATCCGCGCGGTTGTATGTCGGGATGATAATGCTTACTTTAGCCTTACTCCGCCTTGCAATTTGAACCATTTGGCCGATATTGAAGATTCCCCGACAGCGCATGTGCATCTTGTCAATAAACGACTTGGCGCTTAAAGATGCAATGAAAAATTTTAACGTTGCCTGTATTAATCGGATTGGAATCCCTAGCGGATGATGAAACCGAATTTTATATTTTTCCTCAATGTCCATAAACGTACCGCGTACATAATACCAGCCGTAATAATACCCCGGCGTCAATCGCCCCGCCGGCACTTTGTGGTAAACCTTCGCTTGAGGCGCATAAAGGCCTTGCACGCCCTCTTTTAAAAAGCGTAACTGAAATTCCATATCCTCAGTAACAGTCCTCTCTAAATTTAGTCCTCCATATTTTAAAAAAAGTTCTTTTCGAACCGCCATATTGGCACCATAAAAAAGCTTTTTCCCCAAAGATACATATAAGTCTTTATTTGTAATAAAAGATTTATCGCCGTAATCCAAAACTGCTAAAGGTCCCCAGAAAAATTCTTTAAGCCAATCCGGATTTATATTATCAAACCACTTCGGCTTATTGCAGTTGACCCAGCGAGGCATAATCGGCCCACCTATAAAACCAATAGATGGCCCTGCTTCGTTGAACGCTTTATAGACATTCGCCAGATAATTGCCTTCAAAGGTGCAGTCATCATCGGTCAAAACGACAATTTCTCCTTTCGCCTCCTCGATCCCGCGATTGATAGCAAAGGGTTTACCCTGTTGCGGCTCAAAAAAGTATCTGAGCCTGCCTTGAAAAGAAGAAAAAAACGCCTCGACCACAGACTTTGTGTTATCGCTCGAGTTATTATCGATAATAAGGACTTCGTAATCCAGATGGTCCGGAAGTTCCTGTTTTTGAAGACAATCCAGCACATTTTTTAAGTCTTCGCTGCGGTTATAAGTAGCAATAATAACCGAAATTGTAGTTTGGTTTTTCATAGGATATTTTTCCACTCAATCTGAACCATTTGCCAAAATTATGAAACACCTGAAATCATAGAATACTCTTTGGCGAAACCACCTTACGAAAAGCGATTTAATCTTTTAATCCATCCTCAATTGGTTTATAATTTCCCAAAGGCTAATTAGTTACTTTCTGTACGCCTTTTCCAGTACCCTCCATTGCGCCACGGGACTAAAAACCGCCTGGGAGATGTTTACCTCTCCTTTGTCTAAAATCCTTATCACTTCGTCACTGTGCACACAATACGGATGAATCATATCTCGATCCCAAATAGAAACCTTTAATAAATAGATCCCCGAGAAAAGGTTGATCTTTCCTAAGTCAATTTCAATAATGCCGTGATTATTCATTTCCTCTAAAATAAAACCATAATCTCCGGAAAGTAAAGAGCAGCATAAAACACTATCGGAACGAAAAATTTCCAATTGAATAATCGGGCTTTCAATCTTTGCTCTGGTGCGATAATCAATCTCAACTTTTAGTTTTTCTCCCACACTAAATTCTTCTCCATATCTAGAATCTTCATTGCTTACGCGCACATCCGGTATCGTCACTACTGTCTGCGTATTTAATTCAACCTTCCCTATTAGATCAGGAATTCTGCTGCGGAATTCTTTCTCAATCTTTTTAGAGACAATACTTTGATAATGGGGGATTACTTCCTCAACCGTCCCATCCTTTAAAACCTCTCCTTGATTAAGCAGGATAATTCTCTTACATAAATTTTGAATTAATGCCAAGTAATGGGAAACCAGGATAACCGTCGCTCCGGATTTTAAGAGTTCCCGCATCTTTTCCGCGCATTGGGTCTGGAACGCCATATCGCCAACCGATAAAACCTCATCCACAAGAAGTATTTCCGGATCCATATTGGCTGCCACGGAAAATCCTAATCTCGAATACATACCGGAAGAATATCGTTTCACCGGAGTATCAATAAATTCTCCCACCCCAGAAAATTCCACAATCTCATCAAACTTGCGATCAACTTCTTTTTTACGCATCCCTAAAATGGTCCCATTAAGATAAACATTTTCCCGACCGGTTAATTCCGGGTGAAAACCAGCCGTCACTTCAATGAGCGCTGAAAGCCTACCGTTGATTTTCATCTCCCCTCTTGTGGGATACATGATCTTGGATAATAATTTCAAGATGGTACTTTTTCCAGCACCATTAGGCCCCATAATGCCGATCACTTCCCCTTTTTTGACTTGAAAACTGACATTCTTAAGCGCCCAAAATTCCTTTTCCTCGAGAGGTTCCGCAGCACGTTTGGCAGCAATCTTCTGAAAGAAAGCCGGGATTGCATCACGCAGGGAATTAAATTTTTCCCCTTTCTGAAATTTTTTCCAAACATTATCGAATTCAATCGCGTAAGACATGTGTCCGTTCTCCAGTTGACGAGTTAACTACTAAATGTTTTCCGCAAACAACGGCTCGATTTTATGGAAAATCACCATCCCGATGTAAAACATCGCCAAGGAAGTCAATGCCGCGTAACCAAACCAAAAAGGATCCGGCATCTTCCCGAAGACAACGATCTGATCTATGGCCTCTAACAGGCTACCAATGGGATTAAATAACATTATGACATCCCAGCGCCCAAAGGAACTTGCTGAATAAAAAACAGGAGTAAAAAATATGCCGAACATTAAAATAATTTCCACAACATACTTGATATCCCGATAAAAGAGATTGGCCGATGATAAGAGCAGCCCTAACCCCGCAGTAAAGAGAATCAAAAGGAAAATAAAAACCGGCAGCAATAAAAGATAGAAACTAAAACCAATCTTAAAAACCATTAACAAAATAGTCAGTACAATGATGGAAATGCCCATATCAAAAAGGCAGGCCAGCACCGCCGAAAGTGGCAAAACCGCCCGCGGAAAATAGATCTTTGTCACCAAATCCCTATTGCCTACTAAAGACTGGACGGAAAATCTGATGGCACTGATGAAAAATGTCCAGGGCAGGACCTTGACCGAGATCGAAATGATCCCTTTATAATCGATAGCTTCCTGGATCATAACGGCCATCACCTTTTTAATTAAAATCCCGGCCAATACAGCGACCAGCGGCATGAAGATCGCCCACAGAAAACCCATCGCGGCCTGCTTATACCGGATGCGGATATCTCTAAAGGTCAGCATCCATAAAAGGTCGCGGTATTCAAAAATTTCCTTAAGCATCTGAATCATAAAGATCTCCTAACTGATTCTGCTAATTTTAAGCTGGGACTTTCTTGCTTATCATATTCGTGATCTTTTTCAATGCGCATACGAATTTGGTCCCGCCAATACCACCAGGTATGTTTGATTAACCAAAAAACGAGTTGGGGATCTGTAAAATTTAGATCCATAATAATTCTAAAATTAAAAAAATTCTTAAAAAAATTAAAAAAATACATTTCATTTTTAAGACAGAACATTACTTCTTGCGGGAAAATACATCTAAAGGTGAGGCCAGCTCGGTAGCGTGTTCGTTGAAAAGTCTCTCTCCTGCTATTGTTCGTCACAAGTTCACAATATCTCACCGGCAAATCCACACCGCATTTGTAGGCAAAATATGATGTGCCTGAGAATCGCGGGTTTATTTCCAGCAATCGATATTCTCCGTTCTTATCTTTGATGTAGTCCAAATCAATCACTCCCGTCCAATTGAGAATCTTAACCGCCCGCTTGGCCACTTCAAAAAATTTTTCCTCCCAAACCGAATGAGAATAAGGGGCGGTCCCAGCTAAGGCGTATTCTTGATTTGCGCGAAACATAAAACAATCGATGATTTCCCCTTCCTGACAAACCGCAGCGAATCCATAGATATCCCCATCAACAAATTCTTGAATCACCGGCCGTTCGTCATTTGAATCTAAAGATGTGTACTGGCCAATTAACTCTTGTTTATGACGAATATATGTATTCCCCTTATTGGCCGTTCCTTTTGCCTTTTTCACAATACAAGGAAAAATATCTTTTTGTGCAAGATTTGTGACCTCCGCAAGCGAACTTGGGAAATACGTTGCGGGAATCACGATATCATGATCTAAGGCAAAACGATAGGTTTTGTCTTTGTTTCTGGCGAGGTCAATTAGCTCTTTAGGAGGAAGAAGCATTTTAACATATTTGGTAATCTCTTCCCTTCGTTCGGAAAAATATTCAGTGGTTAAATCGCTTATAGGTATTAATAGATTATAAGGATTAGTCTTAATAATATTTAATATATACGTAATATATCTCTCTTTATCCCTTTCATCAGGAGAAACGAGTCCTTCGTAACAATATTTAGAATAAAAACCTGCCGAATAAGGGTCAGAATCTATCAAGGATATTGTGTGCCCTTGTTTACCTAAGCTTTCCAAAACAGTTAACGCAGCTTTCCAACTTGCCGAAGTCACTAATATTTTCATTTTCCCCTCTACTTCCACACTTTCTTAAAATATTCCACAGTCTTTTTAAGACCATCTTCAAAGTCAATCAGTGGTCGATATTTTAACACATTGCTAATTTTGGAAATATCCGCATGCGTTTTAAAGACATCTCCCGCTCTTGGGGCAAGAAATTTCGGTTTAATATTTTTCCCCAAAATATGATTAAGGGCAGCGACTATTTCTAAAACCGTATTATCTTTCCCATTGGCCACATTGACTACTTCGTGCTTAATTCCAGCCGTTGTCGCAGCTAGGATATTGGCCGAGATCACGTTGTCAATAAAGGTGAAGTCGCGGGATTGTTTTCCAGTACCAAAAATGGGTGGTGACTCGTCATGCATAATACAGTGAATAAATTTAGGAATAACAACGGCATATTCATCATCCAACGCCTGCTTAGGGCCAAAAACGTTGAAATAGCGTAAACAGACCGTTTCCACATGAAAAAGCTCAGAAAAAATTCGGCAATAATATTCGCCGGTCAGTTTGCTTAGCGCATAAGGAGAAATTAATAGTGGATATTGTGTTTCTTGTTCCGGAAATTGATTGGTATCTCCATAAATCGAGCTGGAGGAAGCGAAGACAAATCGTTTAATTTTATGTTTAGAGGCAGCCTGCAGCATATACAACGTGCCATTGATATTCACCTCGTTATAACTTTTCGGATCTTCTAATGATTTGGGAACAGATCTTAATCCCGCTTGATGCAAAACATAATCTATACCCTGGCAGGCCTTATGGCAGATCTCTGTTTCGCGGATATCGCCTCGGATTATCTCGAATTTGTCCTTGCCCAAACCCTTGGTAAACTGAAGATTTTCTTCCTTCCCAGAATAGAAATTATCCAATACCCGAACAAAATGACCATTTTTGATTAAATGTTCGGCAATATTGGAACCGATAAAACCCGCACCACCGGTGATGAGATATTTATACATTGTTTCCCTTCCTCTTTAGTCAGCGGATAGTTTACCGCGAATAGCGGTTAACTTAGTATCTGAGATACTTAAACTCTAAACGCTCTACCCTATAGGCGAAATTTCTAGAGATATCTATAAATATACTCCGGCAAGTGATATTCAATGTTGGTTAGGACATGACCTAGCAGTTGGACACATGACTGATGAAGTAATTCTGTAGCGTGTTTGATAATGCCGCGTTGTGTTCGGCCGGACTGGATGACCATAATCACACCGTCGGCTAAGGATCCTAAAATTCCCGCATCAGTAACAGAAATAATAGGTGGAGAGTCGATAATAATGTGATCAAATTGTGTTCTCATGATTGAAAGGAATTCTTTCATTTTTTCCGATGCCAATAACTCCGCAGGATTTTCTGGGATATCTCCGTTCGCCATAAAAGTTAAATTATCAATATCAATGTTGAATAAGGCGTCCGAAGCTTCCGCTTTGTCCCTCAATACTTCGGAAAGTCCAATTTTTTGATCAACACCTAAGTATTTCGCAATCTTACCTCGTCTTAAATCCGCATCGATTAATAGGACCCTGGGTTTCTGTGTCGATTGCGCTAGCACCATGGCTAAATTTAAGGCTGTTACCGTCTTGCCCTCCGAATGAACTGAACTGGTTAAAACAACCACCTTGGGTGTCCTCCCCTTATTTAAAGATAAGAGGTTAGTTCTTAATATCTTATATTGTTCGCTGATATGGGCCTTGGAATCAAAATAGGGGATGACACAGGCATCAACTTTGGAGTTTCCCTGCTTTTTAATGACGAGTATCTCCCTCTCTTTAATCCGGCTAATTTTCTCTATCCTCTCGAATCTTTCTTCCGCTGCTTTTTTGAGTGCTTCCGTAATCTTGCCCATAAGATTATTTCCTTTCCTGATTAATTTTTTTCAAACACAAACAGCACCTGATAAACGAACTTTAATTGATCCCTCTTCTGCTCATAATTTCATTTTTTCGAGCTCTTCACTGAAATCTAATAATTTATCCGTCAAGTGTTCATTGGTCGATTTGACATCATTGACCATGACGCGCAGGATATTATTTTCAATGGATAATTCGGAGAGTTCTTTCTTGGTGTTCATCAGTCTCTTTTTCAGTGCCCCGGTTTCAGAATTTAATTTATTGAGTTGTTCCTGCTTTTGTTGATTGATTTGCTGGACACTACTTTCCAAAAGTCCTATTTTCTCATCTTGATTTTTAATAAGATATGCCAATTCGCTAGATGATGCCCTTTTTTCTCCTTGAATCTTTGCTAAAACCTTTAGTATGTATAAGGAGGTGAGGCTTCCGGAACAGATCAGAAAGACAATAAGCCCCGTGATTAAATTAAATTTCCACGCGCTTATCCGCATCACCTTTTCATTTTTACCGCTCTCATTAAATATCAAGCTTTGATTCTCTGGCTCTTGTTCTTCTAATAATGTTGCGGAGGCCGCTTGCCGATTTAAAGCTAGTGTGTATTTATTCTGTTTTATCTCCATAGCCTGTTTTAATTGATGGATGAGTTTACTCATTGAATTTCTCCAGAAAAAAATGCCCTTCAAAATTTTCAGTAGGTTCTTTTTTCTTTCCCACCTCGGTCTCAATCTGGATCATCGGTGATTCATTAATGACTTCATTTATAGTTTTTTCATCAATGATTAGGTTTTCGTAAATGAACCCACTTAATAAGGCACTGTCACAGATTTGATTGATTATACGGGGAACCCCTTTGGAAAACTTATAAACCATATTTAATGCACCTTCCGTAAAATATAGTCTGTCGCTTTGGCTCGCCACTTTTAAACGATGTACAATGTAGTCTTTTGTTTCCTGCTCTGCTAACGGGGTGAGATGGAAAAAGACTGCAATTCTTTGTCGTAATTGCTCCAACTTCGGCAAGGCTAGTTTCTTTTTTAATTCCGGTTGGCCTAAGAATATGATTTGAATCAACTTCTCATTTTCAGTTTCCAAGTTCGAAAGCATGCGAACTTCTTCTAAAACAGACGGCTTCAAATTTTGTGCTTCATCAATGATGAGTACCACGTTGTTGTCGTAACGGAGTTGTTCAATAAGGTATTGATTCAATTGTGAAAGGAGTTTTGATTTTGAACCTGGCACATACTCGACATCTAATTCTTCCAAAATAGTGGCGAGTAGATCCTTACCGCTTATATAGGTGTTGGTTATAAGTGCGGTTTGCGTTCTGGCATCGATCTTATTTAACAAGGCCCAGCATACGGTCGTTTTCCCCGAACCGATCTCGCCGGTAATAACGACAAATCCTTTTCTTTCCTGAATGGCATAGACCAATGTGCTTAATGCTTCGGTATGTTTAGCACTCTCGTAAAAAAATCGAGAGTTGGGTGTCATGTTAAATGGTGATTCTTTAAATCCATAGAATTTATGATACATAGATTAACCTCATTTCAATAGGTTTAATATCGCGACCGTCAGAGTAATAAAAAAGGCGCCTCCGGCAATCGTAAAACCATAAACCAGCTGTGTCTTTTCCTTTTCCCTTCTAATACTTTCTTCGGTGTTAATTTTTGAGATGGCGCCCAAAAGAGGCGTTCCTAGAAAATTTTTGGCATCTTCCACATCAAGAAAAGACTTATCAAGAAATTCGGCCGATACAATTAAGCCGGCCCCCCCCATAGCACCTAAAATCATACCAATAAGGGCCAGGAGAACTTTCTTGGGATAAAATGGTGCTAAAGGAACTCTGGGCGGATCAAGGATCGTATATTTCGTTCCTTCTTTGGACGTTTGAAGTCGATAAGTAATTTTAGCGGTCTCAAGTCTTTGCAATAACATATTGTAAATTTGAGTATTGACGCCCACATCACGGGCCATGACTTTATCAAGTTTATCGATCAGCATGACTTTATATATTTGACTCTGTACCTCAGGTTGGGGACCGTTCGTTTTATCCTGAGCTTCTAACGTTTCTATGGCCTTTTTGATTTCACCGATAATAGGATTATTATCGGCTTGTGACGTTAAAGCGGCATCCTCACTGAATTCCAAGTTTTCTTTTTCCAATTCTTTCTTTTGCGCATTAATCTTCTCTTTTAACTGTTTGACCCGGGGATGCATTTCCGTAGAATCTATGAGCAAGGCGTCCAACTGTTCTTGTAGCTGGGCAATCTCAGCTGATTTAATCTTGCCGCGGTAGACCTTCAATAATCCTTCAATAAAACTGATAGCTTCAGAGACTTCTTGATTTTGTTTCTCCACATTCTTCTCTATAAATATAGCCGTGATGTTCTGAACAATGTTTCTTGTTTTCTCAGCATCATCTCCTACATAATTAAGGTTGATTACGTTGTTACCACGTAGTGAAATTAAAATATTCTTCCTAATTCCTACAACTAATTTTTCAAATTCCTTATCCGTTTTGACATCCTTATCTAAATTTAATCTTTTGACGAGTTGAACAAGATTATTCCATCCCAGCATTGATTCTCGAATAGCCGTCAATCGCTGTGTCGTGGTTGTTGTAACGGCAAGATTGTTAAACAGGGGATTATCTGTTTTCCCCTCTTCTACTAAGATGACCGTTGAAGAACGATATTTCTTCGGAAGTAAGATGCCGGTACAAATACCTAAGATAAGACCAATAAAGGCAGGGATAATAACAAGTTCTTTTCTTCTAAATAGTACTTTAAAATACATAATCGGTGAAATCGCTTCAGCATTAAAATCATTCATAGATATTCCTTCCTTTTTAGTTCATTGGCAACACAACACCATTAAGCAAACACCAATTAAAATCCTGCTGTCCTCACTGATCGACCTGCACCTGCGGCTGCTCCAAGCGGAGCGGTTACTGGGGAAATGGCCCGCATAACTTTTGTTAAACCTGTTGCTGGCACATAGAGCGTATCCCCCGGGTTCATGACAAGGTTTTCCCTTAAATCACCTTCATAAAGTAAGGCCTCAATATCGACCTTCCTTTGTTTTGGATTGCCATCGCTTGAGGGTGTGATCACTTTACTTCGCTTACCGGAGGCACTTAATAACGGTAGCCCTGCTTCGACCAATGCTTCCCGCACCGTAATAGTATCACCTTTCATAGAAATTTTTCCTGGGCTACCAACTTCACCAATAACGTAAACAACCTTACTGTTATAACCTGTGATTGCTACTATTACCTCTGGTGATACTATATAAGTGGTAAGGAGCTTCGTCAGTTTCTCCTTGACTTGGTCTTTGGTAAGCCCATCCACCACCACATCACCCAGAAAGTTATATTGTATCTTCCCTTCACTATTAATCGCAAAGTGTCCGCTGACTTCTGGATGTCTTTGTACAACTATTTCAATAATATCTGTTTTGCTTAAGGTATAGGTACTGGATCCTTCCGTAGTCATTTCTGGGGAAGGTTGAGAAGTAGACGAAAGTTGGAGTTGATTATCTTGTCCCGGTGTAACCGCGAGGGCGTGCAATTGTCTGTCAGTCAACATTTCCTCTTCTTCCGATCCTGCTGATGATACTCCTGAAGCTGTCTTTGCAAAATTTTGTGCATTCGCTACATGAGCAGTAAGCCCAATCCATAGAATTAACAAACACATACTGACTTTGT
>JAHFGK010000177.1 GCA_023247475.1 Candidatus Omnitrophota bacterium | reverse complement strand
TAAAAAAATTTAGATTAGATAGGGAAGGGAGATAATTAACGGCAATGGCTAATACGGATTTAAGAAAAAATTTGCGAGTTAAGGAGGATTTACCAGTTCGTTGGCGAATTCAAGATAGTCCTATTTATGGGGAAGGGCGTTTAAAAAATTTGAGTACAGGGGGTTTAAGTTTTGAAACCAATGCCCAATTTAAACCTTCGGATGGTTGTGTCTTTACCTTTGATTCATTTCCAGAAGGAGTTAAGGTCTCTGATTCTTTGTTAGGAAGACTTGTGTGGTCGCAAAAAAAGGGGTTTAGCAAAAGTAAAACGGTCTGCGGGATTGAGTTTGTCAACCCTACGGAAAATATTGTTGCACATATTCGTGAACGGGTTCAAAAGAGGATTATACAGTCAGCTAAAAGAAGAAAAGTTGAAAGTTTTTTTGCTGTGCTGTTACTATTGTTCCTGTTGGCGTTCACTGTCTATTCTGTCCGCCAATATTTAGCCGTTTATGGCGACCTTTCATCTGTCAACAATGCGATGTTAGCCACCTCATCGAAGCAAGCAGCACTATACCGTGAGTCTCTTCAGCAATTAGCGATTGTCAAAGAGACACTTGCCCAAACAGAAATGCTTCTCAATCAAGTCAAAGCGGAAAATGCACTTCTTACGAAAATGACGGAAGAGCAGAAGGTCAAATTAGCCGAAGACGAAAATACGATCACTCAACTAAAAACCCAAAACGAAGCAACCATAAATGATTTAACAGAAGTTAGAGATAAACTTCACTTTTATGAACGAGATATCAAGAGCCTAGAAGATGGTCGAGATTTAATAAAGGTGTTTCGTTATAAGATTCATGACGTGAAACGAGCTGTGCATGATATAAGGCGCCAGGCCTATTATGCGAAGATCACGGCTCTAAAGGAACTTGATAAACTGAAACTTTTACAAGGGAACAATGGCTTTTTTGTCAAAAGTGGTAAGGCTTATCAATCGAATGCTTCCAATGAGGCTCAACAAGCAGCTCAAGCTAACAGACGTATTGAGGTTAATGTCGAAATTATCAAATAAGGCATGTTTGGGTTTGAAAAGAAATTGATTTCAATTCCTTTTAGTTTCCTACCTTTGCATTTTTGATTGTGCTGCCGAGTTTAAAACAACTTTCTACGCTCGAAACTCCCTGTGGCCCTATTGTCTTTGAACTAAAACGTTCCCTTATAAGAAAAGGCTTAACGATTGCGATTAACGACAAAGGGGAAATCCGAGTTTTAGCTTCACAACTTACCTCGGGCGCACAGATCCACCAATTTGTCCTCAAAAAGGCGGATTGGATTCACCACCACCTCGCAAAGATCCAAAAGAAAAATGAAATATTGAATAATAGGAAATTCGAATCCGGTGAAGAGTTTTCGTTTTTAGGCAAAAAATATAAGTTGGAGGTCCTAGAAAGAGACGTTAGTAGAACACAACTAACTTTTGATAGTTCAAAATGGATTGCTTGTCTTCCTTTATTTAAAACGAATGGAGAACGCCAGGAACTTGTTAAAGGCAAGTTGATTAAATGGTATCAGTGGCAGGCCAAAGAGATTTTAGGTGGCAGGATTTTTCATTATAGTCGGACCATCGGAGTGGAACCTAAGAAGATTGTCGTGAAAACACAAAAAAGATTGTGGGGAAGTTGCGATTATCGAAAGAAGACGATTCATTTAAACTGGCAGATCATTATGTCACCCATCTCTGTGATTGATTATGTGATTGTTCACGAATTATGCCATTTGATTGTCCCCAACCATTCCAAAAGGTTTTGGAAAAGAGTGGCCGAAGTGTTACCGAACTATGCCTCACCGAGAAAATGGTTAAATACTTATGGGTGGGAAATGAAGTTGTCTTAAAGTCAGAGGTAGGAATTGTTAGTTTACAAGCATCCATGAAAATAGATATTAAAGTGATTCCGAGTTCAAAAAAGAATTTTATCAAACAAGAAGGTGAGGCTTATAAGATCTATTTAACAGCCCCCGCGGTGGAAGGGAAAGCCAATAAGGTCTTAGTTGAATTTTTAGCCGATCATTTTGCGGTTAAAAAGCACCAGATTAACATTTTAAAAGGATTGAAATCCCGTCAAAAAACTATTATTATAGAGGGCATTTAACACCCTCAAGTAATCCCTTTGGATAGGCAGCCTACAGGAAGCACGCATTGATTTTGCGCCACATTAATAGATTTTATAAAGAATGGGAGGATTCTATGTTAGAGGAACAAATTAGCAGTGACTATAGACAAGCGATGCGAGAAAAAAATGCAATTAAGGTTTCTACACTAAGTTTTCTACGGTCACAGTTAAAGTACGTGATGATCGACAAAAAGATGGACAAACTGACGGATGAAGAAGTCATTGTGGTGATTAAAAAGCAGGTTAAGCAACGTCTCGATTCGATTGAACAGTACCAAAAAGGAGGGCGTAAAGACCTCGTTGAGAAAGAGCAAGCGGAACTGAACATTTTAAAGAGTTATCTCCCCACGGAAATGTCTCCGTAGGAATTAGAAAAAATTGTTGTGGAAACCATTACGGAAATACAAGCGACCAGTGCGAAGGATATGGGCAAGGTTATGAAGACGGTGATGGCGAAAGTGGCTGGCCGTGTGGACAACAAACTCGTCAGTGATGTGGTAAAAGCAAAATTGTCTGCCTTATAATCAATTTAAACCCGTGTTGTTAAAATTAACCTTAACTGATTCCACCAAAAAATAATTGAATGGAAATATTTAGATATCTATGAAGTTTATCCGCTCCATTTTTAGATTCTTTTTTATCATTTTTGTTATTTTATCTTTTACCATCGGTGGTTTTTATCTTTGGGCATATGATAAATACACCGTACCCATTGTAACATATCATAATGTCAATTATCCTGATCATCTCCGACTTAATTCGGTCACCCCCGAGAGTTTTAAACGTCAGATGGCTTATCTTAAAGAACATGGGTTTCATGTGCTTAGTTTTAGTGAATTTGTTGAAGCGACAAAAAATAAAAGATCTTTTCCCAGGAAGAGTGTTGTCATTACATTTGATGATGGTTATGAAGATAATTATGTATATGCTTTCCCGATTCTAAAACAATACCAATTCCCTACGATCATTTTCATTTGCTCTGATTTTATCGGAGAGGAAGGGTATTTGACTTGGCAACAAATAAGAGAAATGGAACAAAGTGATATTATGATAGGAAGCCATACGAGCTCTCATACTTACCTCCCTGAGGCCCCAAGCGATAAACAAGATAGCGAAATTTATGACAGTAAACGTATCATTGAACAACAGCTTAGACACCGTGTGGATTTTTTTGCTTATCCTCATGGTGGGTTTAATGAGAATATCAAAAAAAAGGTAAGGCAAGCAGGATATTTAGCTGCTGGCACAACGAATCGAGGCTTCGACCGATTTAATAAAGATCTTTATGAGATAAAGCGGTTTAGGCTCAATGATTCTGATACTTCCAGTATTGTTTTGTGGGGGAAATTGTCCGGGTATTATAATCTATTCCGGAAACTTAAGAGTCCAGATTAATGGATCGATAGAGAAATGAAATATGAGAAATGGCAATTCAAATTTTCAACAAGCAAAATATTTATTAGATTCTAAAGGGTGTTTTATCATCGAGAATTATAATCAAAGTAAACCCTTTAGCAATTTTTTTCCTGGGATCGCTGGTATTTGGGGGATCCCCATGTGGGTGTTTTACGTCAATCGTGGCCAATGCATAGCTAGTTTCGGGATCGAAAGTAAGGACAATGCTATTTTGGAGTTTCAGCCCGCCAATAAAGCGTATCGTCTAACAAATCTGCAAGGATTTCGTACCTTCATAAAGGCGAAAACAAAAGAGAAAATTTCTTTCTGGGAACCGTTTCAGAATGTTAATTCATTAAGTTCTTATAAAATCACCCAGCGCATGTCCATTACTTCCCATGATTTAACCATTGAAGAAATGAATCACACTTTAGGTCTGGGAGTGAAGGTTAATTATTTTACTTTACCGGAGGAATCATTCCCCGCATTAATCCGACGAGTCTCAGTTATCAACTTATCACGCAAGAACTATAATTTAGAACTCATTGATGGTCTGCCGGCCATCATTCCGTTTGGTTTGACCGATGGGTTAAATAAAAATATTGCGCGAACGGTGGAAGCCTGGATTAAGGTAGATAATGTCAGAAGTCACATTCCTTTTTATCATTTGAATGTGGTGGTTTCCGACAAACCCCAAGTCACTCATATCACTGAAGGGAATTTTTATCTGAGTTTTGAACCCCATCAGCAAAAGGCGCAAGTGCTCACCCCCATTGTGGAATCCGATTGTGTTTTTGGCACCGCCTGTGATTTTATTGCTCCGGAAAGATTTCTTAAAGAGAGGAACTTCAAAGTTCCCAAAATTCAACAAACCAGTAATCGCACGCCTTGTGCGATGAGCTTTGTTCAGTTTCCTCTATTGCCGAACAAACAAAGGGAGCTTGTATCCTTGATGGGTTATGCTTATCAACAGGATGAACTTCCGAAAATCGTTCGCAAGGTCACCGCTATAGGTTTTATCGAACGAAAGGCACAAAGAAATCGCGAATTGATTGAGGAGATCAAAAATTTTGCCTTCACAAAAAGTAGCAGTCCGGAATTCGATCTGTACTGTGCTCAAACCTTTCTTGATAATGTTTTACGCGGAGGCTTGCCAGTAACTCTCCATACGGGTGAGGGAAAAGTTGCCTTCAATGTCTATACCCGTAAACACGGGGATTTAGAACGAGACTATAATCATTTTGTCCTAACCCCGACTTATTTTTCCCAAGGGAATGGCAATTACCGTGATGTCAACCAGAACCGGCGTAATGACGTATGGTTTAACCGCGATGTGACTGATAGTACCATCATTAATTT
>JAHFGK010000019.1 GCA_023247475.1 Candidatus Omnitrophota bacterium | reverse complement strand
ATGTTCATTGAAATTAAAGAAGGACAATAATACCGAGAGTTGAAAATCAAAGGATAGAGTTAATTGAGTGGGCGGGAAGTTTTTCCCGCCCACTCAGTTAATTCTCGGATGCTTTTGTTTTTGGAACGATTTCGGTTTTATGGATTTTATCTAAGATGCCATTAACAAACTTGCTGGATTCAAGATCACCGTATTTTTTAGCCAGTTCCACCGCTTCATTGATGGCCACAATGGGCGGGATATCGGAAGCATACTGGAGTTCAAACACACCCAGACGCAGGATATTGCGATCAATGATGGCCATACGCTTGAGCTGCCAATTGGTGGCGTATTGAGAAATTTTTTTATCAATTTCTTCGATATGTTGCTGAACCCCTGCCGTTAAACGATTCGCAAAATCCTCAACTTCTTGTTCGACCGATTCTTCGTTATGCTTCCAAAATTCCTGAACTGTTTGTTCCACACCTCGACCCGTGATATCTTTTTGATATAAAATCTTTAAGGCGTATTCTCGACCAAGAGTTCGTTTGCGCATAAAGGTGTCTTTAGGATTAAAGTTTAATACGTACGACTTTTCAAGATTACTTATGTTAGTTCAGGTTAGAAAGATTGCAGATTGTAAAATGTTACGCATGTTAACTGAGGTTACAAATGTTACAAAGGTTGCCTCTTTTAGGTTAATTAAGGTTGCCTAAGGTTCCCTGTAACTTCTTGTAACCTAAATTAACCTGCAACCTTCGCAACCTTAGTAACCTGCGTAACCTGCCCTAACCTCCATTCGAAGTTCACCTGACGTTAAAGGTTAAATTTGACCTAAAGCGTTGACCATCGTAACGGCTGCCTGCGCCGCATCACGACCTTTGTTGTCTCCTTTTTCTTGCGAACGTTTATAGGCTTGGTCAACGGTTTCGGTCGTCAATACTCCAAAGATAACTGGTTTACCTGTCAAAAGAGCAACTTCGCCAATTCCACGAGCGGCGCCTTGCGCCACCAAATCAAAGTGGATTGTCTCTCCGCGAATTACCGCCCCCAAACAAATGACTGCATCAATCGATTTTTTTCTTGCCAATTTCAAAGCAGCCGTTGGAATCTCAAGAGAACCAGGAACCCAGACAACAATAATCTCTTGTTCTTTAACCCCTAAACATTTTAACTCCGCAAGACACGCCTTTAGCAAACGCTTCGTAATAAATTCATTGAATTGGGAAGCAACAATAGCGAAACGTTTCCCTTTACTTTTAAGCTGTCCCTGAATAGTTTTAATCATCATGAGAAAACCCTTAATCGTATAAGGGTCCTAAAAAGAAGGTGGCTTCATGAGAAATTATAATATGTGTCCCAATTTCTCTTTTTTCGTCTTAAGATAATTCTTGTTGGTGGGATTATGAGGAATTGTGATCGGTACTCGTTCCACAACCGTCAAGCCATACCCTTCTAATCCGACGATTTTCCGAGGGTTATTGGTCAGCAGTCGAATCTGTTTAACCCCTAAGTCCACTAAAATCTGTGCACCGATACCATAATCTCTTAAATCCGGTGCAAGTCCTAAGGCCTCATTGGCCTCCACGGTATCCAGTCCTTCGTCTTGTAATTTATACGCTTTCAATTTATTGATTAATCCAATGCCACGTCCTTCTTGCCGCATATAAAGAAGAATCCCAGAACCATTGTCACGAATAGCTTTCATCGCACTATGCAGTTGCGCATTACAATCACATCGCTTGGAGCCGAAGACATCGCCGGTTAAACATTCCGATTGGACGCGGACCAATTCCGGAACCGTTCCGTCCACTTTGCCCATCACTAAAGCAATGTGCGTGAACCCACCCACTTTAGACTCGTAGCCAATTAATTTAAAATCACCATAATCGGTAGGCAAGATGGTTTCTACCGTGCGTTCAATCAATTTTTCCGATTTCCGACGGTATTCAATAAGACTCGCAATAGTACAAATTTTTAATTTGTGTTTTTTAGCAAATTCGATTAAATCCTGTGTACGGGCCATCGTTCCATCTTCATTCATGATCTCGCAAATGACACCGGCAGGATATAGCTTGGCTAATTTCATCAAATCGACCGAGGCCTCGGTGTGGCCGGCCCGAACCAACACGCCTCCCTGACGGGCTCGTAAAGGAAACATATGACCAGGAATCACCAAATCACTTGGGTTTGATTTAGAATCGATAAGAACTCTAATGGTCTGGGCACGATCAAAAGCGGAGATCCCTGTAGTGACACCTTGCGCCGCATCCACCGAAATCGCCCAACCGGTATTGCTGCGCTGATGCGGATGTCGATTTCCCGCATAGTCTTCTTTCATTGGATGAAGGCCCAATTGATTTAATCGTTCCTCTTCCATAGGAACACAAATCAATCCGCGAGCTTCTTTGGCCATAAAATTGATCTTCTCCGGTGTGACAAATTGAGCTGCCACCAAAAGATCGCCTTCATTTTCGCGTCCTTCGTCGTCCATGACAATGACCATTTTGCCTTCTTGTAAATCTTTGATGACTTCTGGAATGGTGTTAAACATATGGTCCCTTCTTGGTTAAGATGATTATTTTACCCTTTCCTTACGGCCCCTATAACAAAAAATCCCAAGATAACAAAACTCTCGGGATTATAGTAACGGCTCGTATACGTCAGCCAAAGCTATTATAGCTTAACGTATCTAGAGAAATCCCCGGTCCTTAAAGCGAACAATTAAAGGATTAAGGTTAGAACCAGGTCTTCTCGCATTTCCGTTGCTTTCTCCCATCTAGACTTTAACTATTGGCTCAAGACTGTTCCATTTTTCCTCGAATACTTTTGGAAAAAAATGGCTCTGCACTTGATCTGCCCCGCCTCTTGCATTCTGCAAGAATGCGGCGGGGCTCGTAGGCTCATCCCCATCCTATTGCGGCCGGGGAATCACTACCAGTTGGGATTTACACCCTACTCCAAACCATTGCAGTCTGGAGTTCCCGAAAGCAAATTGTAATATAAGCTAAATATAAACAGTTGTCAAGAATTTTGTCCCATTTTAGCAAATAATTTAAGACGTTTCCGCAAATCCTCTGTTTCTATTTAAAAATAAAGTTTTGCTCAAACAACTGCGGATCGTCAAAATACGAACGCCCTACAAGTTTAATCGCGTGGTGCCCTCGTTGGCGCATATATCCAATATCAGGAACGCCCATAGAAAAAAAGATAATTGGTTCCATCCGTTTAGAATTCTTCATAATTCCTTGAGAAGTAAAAACGCTCTCCGTGTGACCGTCGATATGAGGTAAGATTTCAAGAATATCATAAGGCAGAAGCTCGTAGGATAAAACATTTGCGGGTATCTCGCCCGAATGAATGCGCTCCACCTGATGCCAGCCGGAATTGATACGAAGATAAAAATGTTTTTGCGGAAAAGATTCCGGAAGCCACGTCGGTACAAAAGGATTGATCCTCCAAGGTTGAGAGATCGTTGTCGCGACCTTTTCTTTTCGCGGAACGAAAAAATGATAACACCCACAATTGTTCATGATATCCACCATCATCGGCCAACCATTAGGGTCCAGGGTAACCCTGACCGTTAAACCATCCAATGGTCCCCGCTCAATCCACGGGGCACCGGGTGCGGATCTTGCCGCGTACCAAATCACGTAATTGATTTGTAGCACCGGTTCCCCTTTAATAAAGGCATAAGACACATAATAATAGACAGTGGGTTTAAGATGATTAATTGTCACCCGATTCTTTTCCCATTCAACCTCTCCAAATCGATCGTAATCAGTCGATTGATCCTGATAAAAAACAGGGGCCAGGATAAGGATGAGTTCATCGATTTCGTCTTGAGTCAGTTGCGGAACGCCCAAAACATTTCGCGGAGATGAATTAAACACTCGATCAACGATGTCCCTCGAAAAATTTAAATTCTTAGCTGGTGCATACACTTTGATAGAACCATTGATACCCCTCTCCTCGAAGGGTCTCTTATACCATTTCCGAAATTGATTGTACGTCTTGTTCGTGCCGTAGATAACGGGTAAAGAAAATAGCGGATAAAGGCCTAAGAATCGTTGGAGAGTAGAATACTCCCCCGGATCATTGACAGCCAATTTTAGAATATCATAAAAGTTCGATATGTTTTTGTCGTGCTGAAATAATTGTTCAGAATAAAAGGAGAGCTTATTCAAAATCATTTCACGATCAGGCACAATGCCCAATTGATGAGCAAGGATAACAACAGCAGAATCGGAGAGATTACGGATTTCTTTCTCTCTTGACTCTAAAGCCTCCTGTCGCATCCATTGAACCCAAAATTCCTTTTGAGAATCATCGATGATTTTTTGCCTTAAGCCGATCAAAAAACGATCCGCCCGTAAATAAGGAAATCCTGGGATAGAAAATTGGGATGCGTTCTTTACTCCCGCTTTTTCGACCGCCTTATCCAATTCGTCAAAAAAGCGTACATATTCCAGAGGTCTCTCTGCTTTCACCGCGAATTGGTGGATGCGTAGTGTGCTACATCCTGGAGAAATAAGGATTAAAAAAATAAGTGCTGATGAAATAAATTTATCTATACGCATTTTGATTTTTCTCTGGTAACATCTGTCCCCCATTTTATCCCTTTCTTATCTTAAAAGAAAATAGTAGTTGTACAAATTTTTTCTTATATGATAATATCTTTAAGAACCACACATTTAGAGGAGAATCATCTTATGAGCACATTACAGGAACGATTTGACGAATTAATACATTCGGGTGAGGCTCGAAGAAGAGGACCATTGATTTTTAAAACGGCGGATAGAGTCGATCATCAAGTTAATCTCACCACCCAGATCGTTGATTTGATTTTAGAACAGGCCATCCTAGAGAGAGCGAGCGATGTCCATTTTGAAACGATCGAGGAGAAACTCCGTGTCCGTTATCGCATTGATGGTCGGTTATACGAAGCGCTATGCATAGATAACGATCCCAATCTTACCATTCTCTCTCGGGTGAAAATCTTGGCTAACCTGGCTACGGATTCTATGGCGAAGAAAAAATCCCAAGACGGACGTTTTACGTTGCATTTCGGTTCCAATGTTTATGATTTTCGTGTGGCCACTTTTCCGACCATCCAGGGGGAAAAAATGGCCGTGAGAATCTTGAGTCAAGATTTAGGGCTTATTCAATTAGATAAGCTCGGTTTAAATCCATTCGATTTAAAACGATTAGATAAACTTCTGCATCATAAAGGTGGCTTGATTCTGGTCTCCGGGCCAATGGGATGTGGAAAAACAACAACCCTTTACGCCATTCTTAACAAGCTCAATAAACCCGACGTCAATATTGTGACCTTAGAAGATCCGGTGGAATATCAGTTTGCCGGCATGAACCAATGTGATATCCGTGCCAAAACAGAATTTGGTTTTGCCGAAGGCTTAAGGGCCATATTGCGCCAGGATTCGGATGTTATTCTGCTGGGAGAGATCCGCGACACCGAAACCGCGGAGATCACTTTACGTGCCTCCATTACGGGACATATCGTCTTAAGTTCCATTCATGCCAACAGCGCAATAGGAACCATTTTAAGACTTCTGAATATGGGTTTAGAACGCTATATGGTCTCCTACGCCTTGATTGGCGCAATCGCGCAAAGACTCGTACGTAAAATTTGTCAGCACTGCAAAACTCAACACGTTGTTAGTCCCGAATTATTAAAACGTTTTAAAGATGATTTTGGTAATGATATTAATTTTCTCACTTCCGTAGCCGAGACAACAGCAGAAGGTGACATTAAATATATTAGTGAAGGTGGAGGGACCGATACCAGTTTAGTTCTTTATAAGGGGGAGGGTTGTAGCCATTGTTATGGAAGCGGATACTTGGGACGAACGGGAATATTTGAGGTTGTTCTCTTTGATGAGGAACTACGGCAAGCCATATTGCGGGGGGCCTCGGCATCGGAGTTGAAGGAAATCGCCGTCCGTCAAGGCACCAGGCTGTTAGGCATGGATGGGTTGAGAAAAATAAAACAAGGAATTACCACCCTCGATGAAATCATCCCCGTATTGGTGGATAAATGAAACAAACTAACCGTTCATTTAAAATATTTATTCTTGAGGAGGACAAAATGATATACTTTAATTAAGAGGGTTAAAGTTATTCGTAACTTGCGTAATAATCAAGGACGGTTGCTGTGCGAGATAAGAGGAAGTTAATATCCTGCCCAAAGTTATTTTCCATTTTATTGTTTTTGTTATTTATTCCAAATGTGGAAATCCCTGCCTGCTTCGCTGAGAATCCGCCAACATTTCTGAGGGGAGATGCCAATAGCGATAAAGTTGTTGATATCAGCGATGCCGTTTTTATACTGGGATATCTTTTCGGAAAAGGTGCGGTGCCCTCTTGCCTGGATCAGGCTGACAGTAATGATGATGGACGGGTTGACATCAGTGATCCCATTGTTGTCCTGGGAACTTTGTTCCTTGGGCAAAATCAAATAGCTCTTTTTTATCCTTATCCGTTTTATGATTGGACAACGGATGACACTTATACCTGCGGGGATATCCCCTCTTGGCTTAAGGAGATGTTAGAAAATCCTCAAGGCCAGCCACCGGCTGATCCCAACCGAGACCCTTTTGAGGGGCCAGGAGCGTGGGACTATTTATATGAGCAGGGGTTATTGAACCCCGTCATGTTAGCTGTGGCTATGATCAAATTGATGTCACCGGATGAATGGGCTTATTTAGAGAGCATGAATCCGGATATCTATAATATTTTGATACAAATCCATGACATTGATTTTAACGATATTTCCGATTATGAATTGTTGTTGCGTTTACTCAATGACTTGGGATCTTATTTGGCATCGTTGGGGGTTGTTGATGTCAATCTCCTTATAACAAACGGCGTGCCGGAATATGTGGCGAATGTTCTGCCGGATGCCATTAATGCAGCAGATTCTACCACGGCATCCGACCTACAGGCAGACCACCAGCAGCAAAACCAGTCCCTTGAAGACAGTATCGGCGGTGCGGCCGACCTTTATCATGTAGGGACTGGCCCGGAAGTCGACCCGACTGACGATTACTTTTGTTATATTTGTGGGAGCGGTTGTGATAGTGACGGAGGGACAACGGGTGGTGGGAAAGATTCTGGTCCCTGTGGGATGAAGGTGGCTTATGACATTTACTTTTCCCCGGCAGAAAAGCCTGCAAAAACCGCCATGGCCTTTATTCAACAGCTTGTGAATGAAGTGAAAAAGGATCAGGATCCCTGCTGTCAGCACGAGGTTTATGTTCGTATCCCTGATACAGGACAGACGACAAAAGCGAATGCAGAGGCTGCGGCCAAAAAGGTCAACGCAGAAATCAACAAAATAGCAGGCAATCCGGACGGAGGTGATCAATGTGTGAGGGAAATTGTTTTTAATCTCTATTGCTTTTCCGCATCCTGCATTGAGGTCATTCATTTCGTACAGAATCTGCAGCCCTGTGATACTCCGTGTGACGGTTGCGAGTGTTGCGGGGAACCGTTTGATAAAATCAAAAAAAGCATTAATATCGTGAGCATGGAAGGCCTTTTTGATGGAGACCCTACTATTTTCGGGCCGGTTTCGAATTTCTGTGCTGGGATTGGAACCTTGGCTGGCAGGTTAATTGGTGCTGGAGCTTATGCTTGTTCTGCGTTTGAAGAAGATTATGGCGGAGAAGAACCGCCTTGTGTTTGTAGCTTTAATGCCTACAGTCGGGATGAGGGGGCGGGGTCAACGGATTCTAATCTCAATGGATGGAGCATTCAATCTCATCAGATCAACGCCGAAAACCATCCTGACGTTCTGAACCAAATGATCAATAATCCAAGTCTGTGGAATGAAATCAAGCCGAAATGCGAATGCCAAAATACTACCGCCCAGTAATTTCTTAACTTAAACGGAAATAAAAATTAAAACAATTTTTTTTGAGTCATAGGATCCTTCCTGCCTAGAGTTATACTTGTTATTCGATCATCCCCACGTTGTATGGTGTGAATGTTTCCATCTAGCCGTTAGCAGGACTTCTGAATATGCTAACAGCCCTATTGACTTCAAGACTGATAGGAATATGTGACAAAAACACTGTTATTTTAACTAAAATTTGTTATGTCTGAGGTGGGCTGTTCTACTCTTTAAATCAAACTCAGCGTCGGAAAAATAGAACCTGTCCCTTTTTTAAAACAAATTATTTTCCCGCTTTTAGCGTCGACACAGACAAGCCAGTTGTAATGCGTTTTTGACCTATCTTTAGGCACGTAGGTGACCTCCCACCGGTCCTTTCCCCGATTGTGATCAGACAACTTTAAGGAAACGTCCTCGGGTGGTTCTATTCTATAATACTTATCCTTACCCTTATGAACCATTGCTTCTTTAGCAATCAAAATGGCTTGGAGTTGACTTAAATACACTCCCGGTGGAAGCAAAGCCTTTTTATTTTTCCCTGCGGCTTCGGCGACGAAACTATAGGTGGTTACCATTAGGAAATAAAATATCAATACAAAAATTCTCATATATTTAAATAGTCCTAGAAACATTATGAATTTTTATTTGAGATTCTGTCTCACCAACCATTCAAATCCATACTTGCCTGGTTTCGTGACTACGTGAACGATTGTTTTTCCAACGGCGGCACGATCATATTCTCCTTTCAGCACACTTAAAGTTTCCGAAGATTTTCCTTCGCGCCAAGACTTCACTCGAATATGGTAATTGGTCGAATCTCTGGAATCTGTTATATATTTGTCAACAACAACACTATCGTGATAACTTTCTGGAGCTGTATCGAAATAACCATTGGCTAAAACTAATAAACCATTGCCAGCAAACACAAACCCTAAAAGCCCCAAAAAGAACACACCCATCAATTCCGTGTGCGATGAGGATCGACCTTTAAGAAAAATAACGGCTAACACCAAAAATATAGCAAACCAGGACATGCTATATTTTAAGGAAAATAATAAAATATCTCCATCATCTAAAGGAAGATATAAAAAAGTCCCTACAATACTCCCGACAATACCGACAGCTAATACAATTCCCATAACACTAAAAACAACCGTTCGTTTAACCTTCCAGTGGGACATTCCCCCAATGAGGTTTTCCGGATAACCTTCTGGGATATTTTCTCCTAAAATTTTTATCCGACGAACAACTTCTGGGATGAACGTGGGGTTCCTGCTTTCCGGTGAATCAAACGGCTGCATGGTCATTTCTAAAATCTTGCCGTCGTGTTTTAGTTTATTAAATCCCAAACGAAAAAGGTCTTTGACCGCCTCTCGCTTTTGGGGTAAAAAAAAGTAAGCGGTGGTGAAATCAACCGAATTTGTTCGAATATAAAATTCCTCATCAAACTGCACGTCCCCTGTTTGAATTTCGCAAGAAATGCCAACGTTTCTGGCCCACGCATCCAGTTTACTTTCTTTTCCTATGACAAATTCTCCTTTGGATAGACATTTAATCCTGATCTTAAAGTAAGAAGGATACTTTCTCGTCCCGGCGAAATATTCATACTCGTATTCCATCCCCTCATAGACAGCCTGATATATTTTCCCGGACTGAAGGTCGGGGATATTCCAAGACTGCGAAACTTGCTTGAGGACATTCTGTCTTTCCTTATTTTTGCGGAAATCAATCCATAAACCTATGCCGATAGGAACAATGCAAACAGCAAAAATGATTATGAAAAAATAATAATCCATAGTAAGGTTCGGCAAAGACGGGGGACGGTTCTATTTTTCCGATCAAAATAAAAATCGAAAAATAGAACCGTCCCCATTACCTTATTTCTTATTGATCAACTCCTGGATCACACTCAATAATTTAGAATAATCTAAAGGCTTACCAAAGGCAGGATAAAGGGAATCATCAACCTTGACTGTTTCTTCCTTTTGTTGACCTTTACTGCTAAACTTGACCGACATGAAAATAATGGGAATATCTTTTATTTCCGGATCGGTCTTAAGGCTTCGGACCACCTGCAGACCATCGATTTCCGGCAACATAATATCGACGAGAATAAGGTGGGGGAGTTCGTGCTTGGCCTTTCTTAATCCACTCATCACATCAAAGGCTCCAATGAATTTATAGCCTCGAGCGGTGAGCATCTTCTCCAACTCCCGATGCATAATCGGGTGATCATCAATGACGAGTATTTTTTTCATAATATTTATCTGTAGCCAGTGATCCTTTAAGGTGCCTCAAGGCCGCAGAAACGATCCTTGGGGTTATCCGTTTGATCTTAGTTGGATTTTAAATAAGGTATTTATACTTTTTCCCTGTCCCCATTTTCATGCCACTTAGTGATACTTATGGCAAACTCTTTTATTTCGTTACAATTTATAGAACTGGTCTACTTAGGTGTTGTAATTCTTGTCTCGACTCTATTTAGAGTATATACTTTTACTATACGTTAATTAATAAAATTTTCAAATTTTATGCTAACTAAAACTAACATAATCATTTTAATGGTCATTTTATGGATATTCCCATTAATTGTCTTCGCAAATATTGTCGATCGGACTAATAGAACTTCCATAACCTACTATAACACTTATCCCTCAAGCAGTTTCAGTAGTTTTATGGTTGGATTGACGCACAGACCACCACAGGCTTTCAACCCTTCCCCAACAGAAATAACTGAACTAATTGTGAAATTCAAAGATGAGACTGTCGCGGAAATTTTGAATTCAAAATATGTTAAAGGCGCAAAAATCAAAAAAAGCGATATTCTCAATTCCAACATCCCTGCGTCATTAAAAAATTTCTTCGTTGAATATACGGATGAAGCTAATCCTGCCTTCCCTGAGTTCAAAAAAAGTAAAGAAAAGTTGAGGAAAATAAAAAATCTTAGTCTTGGGTCAGCCAAATCACTGAAACAATCCGAGCACAGATTATACAAAAGATTGGGAAGGGCTCCTGCAAATGCCAAACCAGAAGAAGCGCAACTCGAAAAAATTTTTATCTTCAAAATCCTCCCAGGAAAATCCGTTCAGGAGGCTTTTAAAAAATGTGAAGACAATCCCTATGTCAAGTATTGTCAGCTAAATCAACCTGTTACACTATTCCAAGCCGCTCCGATTGACCCCACCGCTAATCCATTTTTTAATTCATCCAGGACATGGGGACAATCTTACCGGGATTTATGGGGATTGGAGAAAATTAAGGCAGAACAAGCGTGGAAAATCTCGCAAGGTGAATACCTCGATGAAAACGGAAAATTAAATAGTATCATTGTGGCCGTTGTTGACACTGGTGTAGATTATAACCATCCGGACATTTGGGATAATATTTGGGTCAATCCGGAAATCATTACGGATACTAATGGTGACGGCAAGATAACCCTCGATGACGCAGACAAAAACGGTAATAAGCATTTAGATGAAAATGAATATGTCGAAGATATGTTTGGTGTCGGTATCGGCAATCCCATAGACCAAGACCTTCACGGAACGCACGTAGCCGGCACAATCGCCGCCGTAAATAATAATATCGGTATTATTGGTGTAGCCCCCCATGCCAAGATTATGCCTATTGCCTCAAATATTCATGTCTCGGGAGAAGCATTTTTGACCGAAATCGCTCAATGTATCCGAACGGCTGTTGACAATGGCGCTGATGTAATTAATAACAGTTGGGGATGTGAGCTATGCGGGCCCAAAAACCCTGTCCTTGAAGAAGTCCTTCAATATGCTTATAACAATGGCGTCATTAACGTATTTGCGGCTGGTAATTTGGGGGTCAATATTGATGGAAGCAGTCCGCAAAACATGACAAATACAAAACCTATCGTTGCTGCCGCAAGCTCTCCAAATGATAACCCCAGCTTATTTGATCGGCAATTGGGCGCCGCCACCGATTTTGGGCTGGCTGTTGATGTTTTTTCTCCGGGAGGCGGCGTTACAGACAACGACCCCAATATTTTCCAACCGGGTGATAATATCCTTTCTTTGTTAACAACCACTTTGAACCTCAGCATTGATACGGTTGTTCAAAATCATTATTTACGCGCCTCAGGCACTTCTATGGCAGCTCCTCATACGGTCGGCGTGGTGGCCTTATTGTTGGCTCATAATCCCAATTTAAATATTGAAGAAGTCCGACAGATTATTCGTACTTCATCCGATCCGATAAATCCTACAATCGCGACTTTCCCCTACAATATCAATCAATCGCTAGGAACAGGACGCATTAACGCGTTAAAGGCATTAACCCAGAATATCGTATTGCAAGCAAAGATTGATTTTCCGAATAAAGATACGAGGATCGGACCTAATGATGAATTATTAACAATAACCGGAACGGCTTGGGGAGAACATTTTCAGCAATATCAATTGTACTATATCAAAGCGGATGATTTAGTCGTTGGGCAACCTGTGAATTGGCTTCCCGTGGAACAGGTTCCCCCTCATCGGGAGCCTATCAAAAACGGGACATTAGGAGCATGGGATATCAAGGCATTAGACCCTAACGCTTATATCTTAAAACTGGCGGTCACCGCTGACAATGGGAGTGTCTTCAATGATATGATCCGCATTGTCATTGCGCAAGATACGAGTACTTGGGCGTCAACAGAAATGATTAATCCGCCACCAGGATCAACAATTACAACACCGGAAGTAACTTTTGAATGGCTCCCCGCCAGAAGAAACGGCGATCCTTTTATTTTACATAATCTGATACAAATTTTAACACATGATCCTCCGTATACAATTGATAACCGTAATGTGGGGAAAAACAATTCCACAACAGTTCGGGACATTCCTTTAAGCGGCCAGCCCATAACTGTGAGAATTCTGACTTTTTATTCCGACGCCCCAGCAACGCAAGGATTCTTTGATTACCGAACCATATACCAGCCTTCCCCAATTTTTATCCGTGGAGATTCCAATTGGGATGATAAAGTTGATATTTCAGATGCGATATTCACTTTGACCTTTTTATTTTTAAATAATAATCGATTTCCAACTTGCATGGATGCCGCGGATGCCAATGATGATGGGAAAGTCGATATCAGTGATGCTATTACGACCTTAAATTATTTGTTCTTGGGCGACCCTAAAGAATTAAAGCCACCTTTTCCTAATTTAGGGACTGATCCTACGGTCGATAATTTGAGTTGTCAGCAATGATTTAAAATAGGAGCTGGACAACTGTTACCTTTTTTTCTTTTTTAGTTGGATTTTAAATGAGATATTTATATTTTTTCCCTGCCCCCATTGGACTTAACGTCTGCAGAATTTTAATCTTGGATTTTTTCTCTCTCAGGTCAACAAATTTTTGTTCCACGATGGGGGATACAATTTCGACCTTGGGAAAAAATATATCGTCGTGATTCTCTTCTCGGACGATGGCAATACAACCGTCACTTAAAGAAACAATCGTCCCAACAGGCCAAACACCGAGTATCCTAAAAAATTCCTCTAATAGTCCGGGATGAAATAGCCGATTTTTTTCTTTACTCATCAACTCAAATATTTTATCCGCAGGATAATCGTGTCGGACATCCCTTCGTTTGTTCAGCATATCATAAAAATCGCATAGAGAAATAATCCTGGAGACAAGATGCAATTTGCGCTCTGGGCTCGAACTTTCTTTAACCCGACCGTTATATTTCTGGTGGTGTTCAAAACAAACAATAATCGGCAAAACGCCAAGATCATTTTCGTAACGTAAAAGTATCTGTGCGCCAACGGTGAAATGGTTCTCTAAGCTATCCCCTATCGGTATCTTTGGTTGTAGTAAGAATAAACGACCTATGTCATGAAATAATCCCGCCACTCCTACATCGAGGACGTCATTGGGGGCGAACCCCAGCTGAGAAGACATCTGCATCCCTAAAAGAGCGACATTCAGAGAATGCGCAAAAATTTTTCCCTGTTTATTGGAAGGAACAAACTCAAGATTTTCCTGATGTTTTCCGGATAAATTTTGCATTGCGTTCGATAAAATCAGTTTCAAGTCCGAATGCGCATTGGGAGCAAGCGGACTCCTCTGAATGATTTTATCGAAAATTGGCGCGATATCGTTCAACATATTTTCATAGATCTTTATGGATGTGAGTCCTTCTATTTTTTTTTGTTCTTCCGGGACGGTTAATATCCCTACTTTTATATTAATGATGTCCTGTCTTGCAAGGTATTCCTGTACGGTTCCGATAATTTCATTTTTTTTCATCAGAAGCATAGCCAAAAATTTAGCTAATTCATCTTTTTTAAGATTCGGGTAAATATAAATTTTCTCAATATTTTTATTTTTTAAATACTTAATAAAATCCAAAAGCATCAAACTTAGATTAAACAGAATTTGATTCTCGAAAATCAATTCATTCTCGACAACCCCAATAATCAACTCCTCGTGCTTTTCAAAAAATTTCTTTAAATATGTATACGTTATGTCAATTGTTTCCTGGACCTGAGGATGGTTCACCGAATACATCTTGGCCGAGGCCAGCGAACTGCCAAACCCTCTTAAAATTTCATTAATGTGTTCCACGTTCCCACCCCTCCAAAACATCGGAAATTTGCGCTTTGATACTTCTGTTCCAAAAAGGTTGTTTGCGACCTAAAGCCAGCAAATCCTCCTTGGCTTCTTTTAAATCAAGACGGCCAATCATTCTTATATGTTCTTCTAAAACGGCATTGTTCTTGCCCATTGCATTAGGGAGGTCCAGCAAAGCTTTAATGGCCCGCTGCTTATCCTGTTCGTCTCGGATTAAAATGTGTAAGGCTTTTTCTTTTAAAAAACTTTCTTCAGTCAAAGATTCTACTAAAGAGAATAGAAAATTTCTATCACAATAAGATAAAGACCCCATCACCGTTATCACTTCCCCTTTGACGTAAGGATTGGCAAAGGTGAAAATCTGCTTCAAGATATCTAACGTCAAAAATGGATTAAGTCCTTTGACATTGCTTATCAATTTAACCAGAAACTCCAGATCGGTTTTTTTTTGAACTAATTGTTGGGAAAAAAGTGTAAAATCGTTCGGGAAAAATCTAAAAAATAATCTTAGGATATCCGTATTGATTTGATTCTCACGAAATATTCTATCAAGGTAATGCTGTACCCCGACGGAACTCGTCTTAAGGTTATCAATATAGGAATCGACAGCAGGTAAGGTATCTCCAGCGAGGATCATCTTTTCGATATAACTCGATAAAAATTCGTCCATTTTGGATAACATTTGCTTTTGGTCAGGGCAAGTACTTCTTTTCAATTCCACTAATTTGAGGAGTTCCATTAAACAGGGGGACTTCTCTTGGCCGGATATTTTTGTAAATTCACCTTGAATTTTATCGATGACGGCCATTAACCATTGCTCTCGTCTTTCCCTAAGAAACAATTGAAAAAGAATTGACCGATAATGCGCCGGCAACGCATTGCGGTCAAAGAGAAATGTCTCCTGAGCAGATATTTTTTCTATCACAGAAGATAAAACCGGTGAATAAATCTGTTGGACAATAGGATCTTTAGCCTTCGATAATAATTCGGTGATGCGTTTTTTCCAAGGGACATCCATTCTGGCGGAAGGAACTTCTTCGATTCTCTTTACCAAATTCGCGGCAATGAGTTTATTTTTTTCTTCATCGATATATTTGGAGAAAAATTCGAAAATAGAGAGATCAGAGTCTTGGAGAGTCAATAATTCTTCTAACAACACTTCCGCAAGGTCGGACGGACTTAAGGCGGTGAACGGGGTCTTTAATTCGGGGGGCAATTCTTGTTCCTTAAGAGTTTCGCCATTTTTTAGAAATGTCCTAAGAAGTATTTTGACGTTTTGGGTATAGGAAATATTGTTATTCGATTTAAGATAATTTAAAAATTTTTCAATCCCCTTTCTTAATGCTTCGTGCGTGAAGAAATCTTTAAATCTGATCTCCTTTACCATTTGGGCGAAATAGCCGATAATGGCCTCGATCTTTTGCAGATCTCCCTGTTCAACCGATTCCCGCAATAGATGCGCCCAAATATCAGCATCTTCTTTCCCGCTTTTTAAAATTTGCGAGAAATCCAAAAGCTCAACCGTGATATTCATGATGCCCTCCTTTTTAAGGAGCGCCTCTAAGCCACCGGTCATAATGATATCCTTAGGACGCATAGAAACGGTAGCAAAGAATCGATTTAATTCTTCCACCATGACACCTCTTTTGATTTTTATGTACTTGATGCTACGGTAGTGAAGAAATTTTGCTAAATCAACAAGGAGAGGATCCTTATCAAATTTATTTTGGCAGACAACCATATAAACGGGGGAGACAAAGATATCGATCATCCCAAAGGCGGCTAAGGCCGTGTTGATTTTTGCCAACAGCTCTTCTAAAGATTTTAAAACGACACTGTGCTCACGAGAATATATCGCGGCATTCGTGCTCGCCACTTTAAAAATCCGAAGGAAATCCGCCAAAATTTTATTTTTATTTTGTTCCATAAATGCCCACCTATAGCCTAACCCCGTTTTTCTCTTAATATGGCATTGACCGAAGCATACGTTGAAACACCATACGGGACCAGATAAGTTAGCCCCATTTTGAGGAAATCAAATCCACCAAGAGCGTGGTTCATAAAACGATCAGTATAATTGATCAAAATCAAAAGCGTTCCGACAACGAGCGCCACCCGCAAAGACCGCTGGAGGACGTCTCTACGAACCGCAACTTTTAACCACACTGCCATTTTATTATTGGGGGTAAGCATTATTCAATATTTAATAATCCAAACCAGGGTCAAATAACTTTAGATTTCTCAAGACGCTCTATTAAACTCTATCACCTACAATCACTTTTAAATAAACTCCTGGTCACAACACAGGAGTTTCTTAGGATCTCGATTAGTTGGAATATATTACATAAAGCGTCTTAAAGGCCGATTATTTAACCTTAATTAAAAAATAACCCTCAAGACTTTGCAACTCAACCCGCTGATTGCGGATATTTCCCGTTAGATAATTCGCGATCACTTTGACTTTAAAAAATTCATTTTCTTTTTCCAAAGTCAGTTGTTCCGGAGGTAAACCTTGGGTGTCGTTACGATGGGATTCACGGATAGATTTAACAAGAGAATTCATGTCCAAAGCAAGATCGGCGCCTTCCTTGGAGGATACCGTCAGCTGTCCATTAGAAGGATCGTAGGAAAGTAAAAAAGAACCCCGCGGGGTCTTGAATTCATGGAACGGTCCCTTCCGCTGAGAATCCAAACCCCAGGTTTTCACCCGGTAAAGATAATCAAAACCCTCAATGGCCACGACATCCTCCGGGGCGGCTCGATAATGGAAATAAATGCCTTTTGTTCTGCCCTGGTACCCACGGTACCCACAAGCATACCCCAATCCTAGATGCTCGATAACCAAATCGCGCGAATTGATCTGCTCAAGCGCTACGGAAGTGGGAAACCAATTCTTAATAACCTTTAAACCGTGGTTTTGGTTCAAATAATTGATGATGGAACAGATCTCTATATTTTGGTCAGGCGCAATTGTTTGATTCGTCTTTCGAATTTTTCCGTTAACAAGGATTCCGTTGTTCGTCAAAAATTTCGCCAGACGCTGGACCTGACTGCCGCGGGAAACCGAAAACGCGCCCCACGGTCCCCACGTTGTGAACAGTAAGACAATGGCGAGCGATGTCGGGATCAAACGGATCGTGGTTTTGGAATTTCGCGAGAATTTAAAGGCAATAAAAGTGAGCCAAACCGTATAGATGAAAACAAAATACCTTTCTTCCGTAATTCCGTAATCCATGATTCTTCTTGATATTGCCACCGCCATCAAAATAATGAGGGGAAACAGCGCCAAATAAAAATACTTCGCATAAATCTTCATCCAAGCGTTGCCGGTTTTTTCCCTTTCCGGATAAATCAACAGAAGCGTAAAAATTCCCAGCAAGGAAACTCCAATCACGAATGACGAAACCCATCCCTTCGGCAAATTCCACTGCACGATAATCTTTCCCATATAAAGATAAAGGATAACGAAATAAATGGTGACCAGGGGAATGAGAATATACTGGGTGAAAGCTTTCAAATCTTTCGGATAATCGTGGACATTTTCCAGTTCTTTGATGTTTTTAGGAACTCCGCCTAAGAAAAACCATGTATTAAAAATACCAACGACCATCAACCACAGATGAAAATAAATTTTTTCGTTGATTTTAATCGAGAACAAATTAGTAATCGCTAGAATCGCCACCGATAACCCGATATATAACGTCACCGAATAAGTGACCGCAATAATGATTCGACGGTAAAGAGTGATATTGTATTGCCAAAAGGCGTTGTTAAATCCTTTCTGGCCGAGAAAAGGGGCAATCGCGACTAATAAATGGAGATCGAGATTAATAAGGGAAAACCGGTAGGCATCGGCGCCTTTCATCTGCGCCGGCAAATAAAAATAATAAGCTAACAATACAAAAAATCCGATCGCCTGCCAATAACCGTGTTGTTTCGGAGAAAGTCCCTTAGTTTCGGCAAAGACCGATAACGATAAAAATAACGTGATCCCCAAAGAACAGACCATTACCATTTTTGTTAAATAGTCGGTCGCGAAAACGTGCTCGCACGAAAGCTCAACAAGCCACATCGAAGCCATGGTGCCCAGAACCGCAGACAAAAGCGCGCCGGGAAAACGATGTAAAGTTTTTCTAGCTTCGCGGATAAGAATTTGAATTGAAGGAAATTTCATTTTTATTCTCCTTGTTATTCATAGACATCCTTGCGATGACCAATGTCAAGGGACGACCCTTCGGGTCGCCACTTGCCCGTGGCACGTGGCCAAGGCCAACGCCACGGGCAAGTACTGCCCTCACTTTTCTTACTTTTTCAGAGGAAGTGAGGACTGTCCCAGCTTCATCTTGATTTTTCTTTTCATTAAGGAAAGCTGGGGCTGCATCAGGCCCACGGGCATAGCCCGTGGCACTTGATGCTGTCTAAAACATAAACAATCACTTTTTGCCGCTCGACCAAATAAATAATTTGGTACATACCGACTCGAAGTGAATATCTTCCTTTAAGTTTGTGTTTGAGAGGTTTTCCTTGGAAAGGATCTTTCTGTAAGGATTCGATCGCGTGATTGACTCTTAAAAAATGGGAGCGATCAGAAAAATAAAGCCTTTTGTAAAACTTCTTCGCTTCCGGCAAAAGAATTATTTTATACAAGCCCTAACTCCTTGTGAATCTCAGCAAGGGTCGTCCCTTTGCCTGCCCGCAGATCTTTTTCGGCCTTTTTGAGCCGCTTCATGAGTGCCTTATCCGATTCGATTTCGAGGGTTTCGACCATGCTTTCGTAATCCTCAACGCTAAGGAGAATAGCTTCTGGCTTGCCCTTTCGGGTGATCACGTAGCGTTCAAATTTATTATGGATACGTTTAAGCACATTAGAAAGTTTTGGCCTCAATTCACGTATAGAAATAAAATTAACCATCTCTTTTACCTCCTAAAGAGAGTGTACCATAGTGCGTACACAATGGCAATGGAATTTTTGGGATATTCCAGCTAAAACCGTACCGCAAAACCGTACCGCGTACCAAAACCAAAACCGTACCGCGTACCCACATCCTATTTTAATTCAATGAGTTCCTGCTGACCTGTCTCCTCAGATTTAAAAAAGAAACAGCGTCCTTTATCTTCTCACTCTCTCCACCCACCGGCTAGACGGAAAGCCCAAAGACTTAAAGCCCCTGCAACGACAAGGCCTAGCCACGACAAACATAACGGCATTGTCCAAGGGCCCAGCACAACTTCCCAGTGGTTGATAAGCCGCAAAAGATGCAACAGTGCCACACCTCCGAAAATAACACCCGAAATAACAAAATAGGTCCGCTGATTCATCATGACTCCTTCCACTCTCACATCTTTGTTAAAACTAAAACGCTGTATTAGGCCCCACAGAGGCCCGCCTAAAACGCATCAGTAATCCCAGAAAATGCCGTTACCTTAATGTCTTTAGATAAACGGCCTTCCACTCAACCACTAACCTTTGATCCAACAACTCCTTTCTCCTGTTATCTTATCAGAAGATAAGTGTTGCGTTAGAAACTTGAGCCCAAGCAGATACCGATTTATTTAATTAAAACGGGACTTTTAAATCGGGACACATCCTAATTAAAAAATTTAATTGGGATGTGTCCCGATTTAAAAATGGTTTCTATTAACTGTCGTTTACTCAGACCTTTCTGAATCACTCGTCTCTGAAATGTTGTCCTCTGATTTTTATCTGTGATCGCTAACAATTCCCGATAATGGCTCCACTTCAATTCCGACCCCGGGGTCTGAATTGAGAATTCCCGAGAAAAACGAACAGCACGTTCTAGAGTTTTTGCACCAACCCCTAGATCCGTCGAAAGGTGTTCATATAATTTCTCTCCATACCCGGCGCGATTTTTCCCGTGCAAGATAAAATCCGAAATGTATTTGCCGACTTTCCAGTAGACAAGCGCCCGTTGCTGGTCAATTGTTCTTTGGCCTAAAAGGATTTCTTGGCGGATACGGCGAACAAGCTGCGGAAAAGTTATAAGGCTGGGTAAACTCAAAAAGAACTCTTTCGTTATCGAGGGTTTAAATAATGTAATGACTACTTATATATCGCGTTTTGGAACGAATGTCAAGAACGCTTTCCCTCGGGATTACGTCAAGCAAATTGTGTAAAGTCTTTTAAGAGACGATCCTTCCAATTGTTGTTTAAATGCGTAAAAATGGCATAAATAATCCGGTCACAACTGGCTATATTAGAAAAACAGG
>JAHFGK010000176.1 GCA_023247475.1 Candidatus Omnitrophota bacterium | reverse complement strand
AAAAGTCGATCCCATTTTCCCTTGAGAATTTGGCAAGAAGTCGGTTGGGAAGCATTAAATCATAATCCTGAATATTTAAATTGTATTTGGCAAGCCATTGTTGCCAATGAACTTGATCAACTTGATAATGATCAGGAATAAAAACAACCCAAAATTTGGAGCCGTCGGATTCGACTTCGTCCCTTAGTTTTCTAATAATTTGTTCTGTAATTTTCCAATGATCCATTGCTTGCGGATTGTCGTTCTTTTTGAAAATAGCAAGTTCAGATGGTGGGGTCGGTTTCACGAGTTGGTAACGGTACAAAAATTGATTAAATTGTGGAAATTGACGCAGCTTAATTAAGCTGTCATAGATGGCTGAATGTTTGGATAAGAACTTTTTCAAATCTTGTAAAAATGAAAAACCATTGGAATTTTGCTTTTCCTGAACTAACGTTCGACTTTCTGACTCGCTCGATTTGTCGTCGTAAAGCGCACGGTTCTTATAGTTTTCGTATGGGTCATTTCCAGAGAAAAAAATCAGCAGAACATGTCGTGGTTTAAATTGCTTAACACGATTTTTATAAGTCCAAAACTCCTCAATGGTATTGTAGCCAGGACACGCACTGTTCAATACTGATGTGTTCAGACTTTTGGCCAATAGGGAAGCAAACGTTTGATCATCTTCTACCCCAACACCAAAAGATTGGGAATCCCCTAAGATTGCAAGAGAATAGGTCTTTTCATTTTCTACAAAAGGATATGTTCTGCGGAAACCATAAGCATCCGTTGTAATCCGATAGCGAAATTCCCGATAAGGTCCATAAGCTACGACATTGGCGTTTGGCATTAAGCGTTTGGGAGGATTTTGCGAAGGATCAAAATAGACAATCGAAGGCATTTGGGCTGGGATTTTCAAATAAAGGTAGCAAAATAATTCGATACCCACAACACAGACAACCGAAACACTTACCATCAAAAAGATGTTAAGCAGGTGATTTTGTTTCTTTTTACCCAAGCTGTCTGGAATTGCCATAAATGCAAAATTATACGGCAAAGCAGACAAAAATTGAAGATAAAATAATGACATGATATCTTAATACCGACGTTGTCGTGTGATCATTTTTCTTTCGTTTTCTTACCTCTGCAAGTATAATCGTTCCCATTCTGCGGCCCACTATTCGGTGCACAATACACTCTCAACCTTATTGTAATTTTTTTCTGATATGAGCATTAGATATGAAAAGTTAGATCTTAAATTTTTGATAAGTCTTTTAGCCTGCCTCTTCATTTTCTATCCCGATTTTTTTTGGGCGCAATCCGGGTTTCTTGTTGCCGACCATTTGTGGCAACACTATCCATGGGCTGGACTTTTGTGGAAATCAGTCCATCAGTTTAAGTTACCTTTTTGGACACCTTTGATTCAATGTGGATTTCCAATAGCGGCAGAAAGCCAAATCGGTGTCTTTTATCCCATCAATTTACTCATATATATTTTACTGCCTTTGCATTGGGCTCATTCTTATATGAACATCATTCATTTTATTTTATCTGGATGGGCAACCTATTTTTATGCACGACAAATGGGTGTTAAACCATTAGGTTCCTTTATCTCAGCGTTCCTTTTCTTGTTTGGTGCTTCTTACGGGGGAGCCTACTATAGTATTGCTTCCTTGAAAACAATCGCTTGGTTTCCTCTGGGATTATTTTTGTTTGAAAGAGCTTATCAAAAATGGAAATGGCATTATTTTGTGTATTTACCATTCACACTTTCCATGACCTTGATTGCTGGATATATGCAGGTGGGGATATTGTGTTTGTTTATATTTGCAATTTACGCACTCTTAAGAATTTTTATTTTCCCTGACGTGGCGAAAGATGACGTTACTTTCCGTCTAAAAATTTGTCTTAAGTTAGCCGTGTCTATGCTGTTGACGCTTGTGCTTGCGCTGCCTCAGATTTGGCTTACTTATCAGTTGGCCATGGTTTCAAATCGTGTTGGGGTAGTTGAGGACTACGCTTATGTCGGCTCCATGTTTCCTGGAGCGATTGCTACGGTCTTCTTTCCTCATTGGAACAATATTTTTCGCGGTAACAATCTGTACATGGGTATTTTTTCCGTGTTTCTGATACTCGCGGCATTCGATCGGCGTGATAGTTCACTGCACAAATATTTAAAATTATGGTGCTCGATTGGAATAATCTCATTGCTTATGGCATTGGGTCAGTGGAGTCCGCTTTATGTCGCTTTCATCAAATTAACTCACTTCTATTCGTTTAGGACGCCGTGCAAGTTTCTCATCTTCATCTGTTTAAGCATGGCACTATTAGGAGGCCTTGGTTTTCAAAAATTATGGGATGATTCCCAAAAATATAAAATATTGCCTCAGCATAAACAGCTCACTCAACGATTTTTGGCGCTTTGCATATTTGTTATTTTTTCCTCAGGACTTATTTTTGTTGTTTTCAAATTTGGAAGGGATTGGGTTATGAAGTTTGGTGATTGGTTTATTAGATCGTTCTTTTATGGTAAGGCCGGACATCCTCATTCGTTTGAGATTTATCATGACAGATTCGGAAAGTATATCGAACAGATTTTGGGTTTCTTCTCTCCTCAACCGTGGACAATTTGGAATGCCGGAATGATTTTTATAGGCGTGGTTTTTTCGCTGTGTTTGAAAAGACTAAAAAAAGGGATCCGGATATGGTTGATCGCAGGTTTTATTTTCTTGTTTGTGGATCTTTATAGCTTTAGTTATTTTACTTTTAAAAAAGGCTTTGGCGATTACCAAAGCATTGAAATCAATTCTCTCGTTGTTAGATACCTCTTGAAGGAAAATGAAAAAGGGTCAGTGAGCCGCGTATTTGGTTTTAATTATAACTGGAAACTGATTCCGATGATGCCAAGTCTAAATATGCTTTACGGCTACGCCGATATCGGTGCTTATTCGCCATTTGTGATGAAACGTTATTATGAGACGATTGGATTAATGGGCAACATCAATGATTCAAACTTTCCTTATTGGCCAACGCCGGAATTTGTCATCAGCCATTTGAACCTTTTTAAGTTAACTGGTGTTTCACACATTCTTTCCTTATATCGGTTTACTCATGGTGATTTAGATTTATTAATTGAAGACCCAAATAGTAGTCTGTACTTATATCGTTTCAAACCCGTCCGGTCGAAAGCATTTTTTGTATCCCAGCTTGACGTGCGAGATGATTGGGAAGGAGTAAAAAAAATAGTTCTGGATCCTAATTTTGATCCCTTTAGGGCTCTTGTCATTGAAAAGTCTGAGATTGGTAAATTGGATAACTTTATCAATACCAAAAGAAGATCGAACAAAAATACTCATTTCAAAATTATTTCAGAAATGTTGGAACCTGAGTTCGAACGCTGGCGCATTACTGCAAAAAGTGCTGGATATTTTGTTGTTGCAAACAGTTACTATCCAGGTTGGCGAGCTTGGGTGAATGGCAAACCGGTAAGAATTTTGAAAGCCTACGGTTTATTTCAAGCGGTACCGATTACAGAAGGTAACAACGCAGTTGAATTTCGATTTTCTCCCTGGGTTTTAAAAAACGATTAGGTGATTTCATGTGGAATTAATTCAATGCTTATCGTTATAGAAGCAATTATTTTCTGGCTTTTCTGTTTACCAGTTTTATACCTTATTGGTGAATGGATTGGATTTGGGTTCTCCCGCCGCAGTAAAATTTTGGATGGAATTGTCTTCATTGCGTTTGGGTGGGCTGCGCTGGCGTACTTTATGGTTGCTCTTGGTTTATTTAAAAACCTTTCGTTATTTCCCGTAATTTTATTTTTTGCTGTAATTTTATTATTTCGCAGAAAAAGATTGATCCATTTTGTCGATTGGCTGAAAGCAATCGGGTCTTTTTTTGATCTGCGCTCCGGATTCGGAGCCTGGAGTTGGTATTTGCGAATCGGATTTTTATTTAGTGTTTTGTTAACATTTGTTGTTTGCATGCTTCCTGAATCATCCAACGATGGATTGGCTTACCACTTAACTCTGCCGAAGCTTTTTCTCAAGCAATCTTCCATTGCTCCGATTGAATACGAGTTATATTCCTATCGTTCGTTTTTGCAAAATATGTTGTATGTGATCGGGTTAATGTTCGGGAATGTCCCTGTCGCAAAACTCTTTCATTGGATTACTGGTGTTTTGCTAGTGCTGGCGGTTAGCGTTATTGTGGAACAAAAAACAAAAGATCGGAATATGGGTCTTTTTGCCGGCGCGTTGTTGTGGTTTACACCCACCTTAATTAATCAAATTACAACCACTTATGTAGATGCCGCAGTTACTTTTTATGTCTTTCTGTCCATCTATCTTTTAATTGAAGAACCTGGAGAAAAAAGGGGAGATATTTTTTACAGTGGTTTGTTGATCGGAATTGCAATTTCTGTTAAGTTTTTGGCGGTAACTGCATGCATTTGTTCTTTCATCTATCTTTTGTGGCCCACATTTAAAGACCGACGTTGGGGGAAGGGAACTTCATTGTTGGCAGTTTGGGGAACGGGTGTAGCGGTCGGATGTGGTTTTTGGTTCATGCGCAATTGGATTCTGACAGGAAACCCTTTTTACCCTTATCTGACCGCTTGGTTTAATAAGGAAGCGTCATTTCCTTTGGTCTCCGATTACTATAACTTTATGGGTTTACCTCGCACTTGGATGAATTACATTCTCATTTTGTGGAATTTGACATTTCGACCAGTCTATTTTGATTACCATCACTGGATTGGACCTGCGTTTCTTGTTTTGCTGCCCCTAGCTATTTATGGAGTTTGCAAAGCAAGAATGTGGTCTTATCTGGCTTTTATTTGGTTAATGTCTACCACTTGGTTTTTCTCGGCTCAAATCAGCCGGTATCTAATGCCCATGTTTCCTATTTATATTGTTTGCTTGGCGATGGGCCTAAAGTTTTTTTATGACAAGTTT
>JAHFGK010000175.1 GCA_023247475.1 Candidatus Omnitrophota bacterium | reverse complement strand
TCGTATTTTTCGCTAATTATTTTCTGTTATGATCGACAAGAAGACGCTTTCTGAACGAGATATTTGTACTAAGTTTATAACTCCGGCAGTGGAAAAGGCGGGATGGGATAGACTTACGCAACTTTTAGAGGAGGTAACGTTTACCGATGGTAAAATTTACGTTAGAGGTAAATTGACCGCTCGTGGGGCTAAAAAACGTGCAGATTACGTTCTTTATTATAAACCCAATATCCCTATTGCCATTATTGAGGCCAAGGATAATAATCACTCCGTTAGAGCGGGAATTCAACAGGCACTCGATTATGCCAAAATTCTCGATATTCCTTGCGTGTTTAGCAGTAATGGCGACGGTTTCTTATTCCACGATAGAACCGCAACTGAGGGCAATATAGAATCTGAACTAGGTATTGATGATTTTCCTACCCCTGAGCAGCTTTGGGAGAAATACAAGAAGTATAAGGGAATTATTACTCCTACTTCCGAAAAAATAGCTTCGCAAGATTACTACTTCGATGGCTCAGGTCGAAAACCTCGTTACTACCAGCAAATAGCTATCAATAGAACTGTTGAAGCTATTGCAAATGGCCAAAACAGGATTTTACTCATTATGGCTACAGGTACGGGGAAGACATATACGGCTTTTCAAATTATTCATCGCTTATGGAAGAGTGGTGCTAAAAAACGTATTCTGTTTTTAGCTGATCGGAATTCATTAATCGATCAAACAAAGAAAGGCGACTTCAAACATTTTAAAGATAAAATGACGATCGTTAAACATCGTCAAATAGATAAAAGCTATGAAATTTATTTAGCATTATATCAGGGTCTATCAGGCTCTGATGAAAGTGCTAATGTCTACAAACAGTTTACACCCGAATTCTTTGATCTTATTGTTGTTGATGAGTGCCATAGAGGTAGCGCAAATGAAGATAGTGCTTGGCGAGAAATATTATCTTATTTTAAGAAAGCAACGCACATTGGTTTAACGGCAACTCCAAGGGAAACTTCCGAGACAAGCAATAGTGAGTATTTTGGCGATCCTGTTTATACGTATTCTTTGCGCCAAGGTATCGACGATGGTTTCTTAGCGCCTTATCGCGTTTTTAGGGTGGCAATTAATGTTGATGTAGAAGGATGGCGACCAGAGAAAGGGAAAACTGATAAAGAAGGAAACGAAATTGCAGATCGAATTTATAATCGTAAAGATTATGATAAGAATTTGGTTATCGATGAGCGTACAAATTTGGTAGCGAAAAGAATTACTGAATATTTAAAAAGTACCGATCGTTACGCAAAGACTATTGTTTTCTGTGTGGATATCGATCATGCAGAAAGAATGCGTACTGCCTTAGCTCGATTGAATTCTGACTTAGTAGCGATTAATCACAAATACGTAATGCAAATTACAGGGGATAATGATCTGGGTAAAAAGGAGCTCGATAATTTCATTAATCCCGAAGAAAAATATCCCGTAATCGCTACAACATCTGAGTTGATGACAACCGGAGTTGATGCACAAACTTGTAAGGTAATTGTGTTAGATTCTAACATCAATTCGATGACAAAGTTTAAACAAATTATTGGTCGTGGTACGCGTATTAATGAGGAATTTGGGAAACTCTATTTTACAATTTTGGATTTTAGGAATGCAACCGATTTGTTTGCTGATCCTGATTTTGATGGTGATCCGATTCGAATAAAGGATGTTCCTTCCAGCACCGATGTCGACGAAGGAAATGATTTTCTTGATGATGATGATGGCGATGGCGAAACAGATGATGGAGGAGGAGCTACTGATCAGGGGCCTTGGGTGGAACCTCCAATAATTGTTGATCCGCCTATTCGAGGTCCAAAAGAAGGTCCAGGTATTGATGGACTAAAACCACGCGAGAAAGTGTACGTTAACGGTGTTGACGTGTCTGTTTTGGTAAGTCGCGAATTGTATTTCGATCATATGGGAAAACCCATTACGATTTCACTAAAAGACTACACCAAGAATATCATCAAAGAAAAGTATTCTTCATTAGATGAGTTCTTAAATAAATGGAATACAGTTGAGCGTAAGGAAGCTATTATTGCCGAATTGCAAGAACAAGGAATAATGGTTGAAGCACTTTACGAAGCAGTGAACAGAGAAGTTGATTTGTTTGACTTGATATGTCATGTCGCCTTTGACCAACCTCCATTAACTCGTAAAGAGAGAGCCAATAATGTGAAAAAACGTAATTATTTCACGAAGTATGGCGAGCAAGCCAAAAAGGTCCTCGAAGCATTATTAGATAAATACGCCGATGAAGGTGTAACCAATATCGAAAACATTGAAGTTCTTCGTGTAAATCCGTTTAACGAGTTCGGTTCACCAATTGAAATCATCAGTGAGTTTGGTAGTAAAGAAAAATATTTACAAGCAGTAAAAGAATTAGAAAACGAACTATATAAAATAGCGTAAATGGCAGGAACATTTTCACAAATTTATATTCAAGTTGTTTTTGCGGTGAAAGGAAGACAAAGTTTAATTTTGCCGCAATGGGACGAGGAATTATACAAATACATTTCAGGTATAGTTAAAAACAAAGAACAAAAGTTATTAGCAATAAATGGAATGCCCGATCATATACACATATTAATCGGAATGAAGCCCAGTTGTTGTTTGTCGGATTTAGTTAGAGAGATTAAAAAATCGTCCAATGAATTTGTAAATGAAAAGAGATTTTGCAAATCGAAATTTTCTTGGCAGGAGGGTTTTGGAGCATTCTCTTATAGTTATTCGGCATTAGACAATGTAATTGCATACATTCAAAATCAAAAAGAGCATCATAAAAAACAATTATTCAAAGATGAATACAAAGAATTTTTGGATAAATTTCAAATTGAACACAAGGATGAATATTTGTTTAATTGGATTGAATAATTCGAATTGTTACAAATGATAAATTTGCGTGGGTTTATAATAGGAAAATCGGATGTTGATGGATGCGACCCCTTCAGGGTCGGAAAAATCGCGAAACGAAATTTTTATAAACATATAAATTCTATAAACATGTAATCCCTTCGGGATTAGAGAGGGAAAATGTTTGAAACTAGAACCGACCCTGAAAGGGTCATATCTTTATAACAGACACATAATCGAAACCACAAACTGACCCCGAAGGGGTCATATCTTTATAAAGGACAAACGATATCCGCCCCAACCGACCCTGAAGGGGTCGTACAAATCCGAAAAATGTCCCACAAAAAATCCATACGGGATAAAAAAACGGAACAAATGTTTATACGAAACGGACGATGATGGATACGACCCCTTCAGGGTCGGAAAAATCGCGAAATTTGCAATTTCTATGGACATTAAATCCCTTCGGGATTAGGAGTAGCAAATGTTTGAAGCCTGCAACCGACCATGAAATTGTTAAATGTTTATAACGACGATTCATTATTGATACCGCAGACCGACCCTGAAAGGGTCAAATATTTATAACGCCAAACGGTCTCCACCCCGAACCGACCCTGAAAGGGTCACATGTTTATAAGGGACGAAAGATATCCCCGCCCCAAACCGACCCTGAAAGGGTCGAATGTTTATACCAGACACAGTATCCACCACAAACTGACCCTGAAGGGGTCATATCTTTATAAAAAAAATGACCAACATATCCGGCATCATAAAAAGCATACAAAACATCATGTGGCAAGACACTGGCCTCAATGGTGATGCGCAACGCATCGAACAATTAGGCTGGATGCTTTTCCTAAAAATATTTTCGGATAAAGACAAAGAATTAGAGCTATTAGACGACAAATACAAATCACCTATCCCCGACAAATTTCATTGGGTTAAAGAAAAAGGAAATTGGGCTGGAGATGATGAAGGCATGACTGGCGATGAATTGCTTGAGTTTGTAGATCGTCAATTATTTCCCGCTCTTCGCAATCTGAATTTAAGTACAGGAAATCAACGAGCTGTAATTGTGCGTGAGGTATTTGAAGGCAATAACAATTATATGAAAAGCGGAATCAATATTCGTAAGGTATTGAATAAGCTAAACGAAATTGATTTTAATATTGCTAAAGATCGTCATGCTTTTGGTGAATTGTATGAAACCATATTGAAGGAACTTCAAAGTGCCGGAAAAAGTGGTGAGTTTTATACACCCAGAGCCATAACGCAATTTATTACCGAAACTATAAATCCGCAATTAGGAGAAAAGGTATTAGATCCTGCATGTGGTACCGGAGGATATTTAACATGTGCCATTGAGCATTTGAAGAAGCAAGCAAAGACAATTAAGGAAAGGAAAAGTATTGAACAAAACATCGCTGGTTGGGAGTACAAACCTCTTCCGTATTTATTAGCTACAACCAATTTGATATTGCACGATATTGAAATTCCGAATATAAAATTTGGTGATGCACTCGACCAGCCTCTAAGCAATTTTACAGAGAAGAACCGCGTAAATGTAATATTGGCAAATCCACCCTTTGGTGGAATTGTAGCGAATGGAAATGAAACCAATTTCCCTCAAACTTATCGTACCAAGGAAAGCGCAGATTTATTTTTAATTCTGATGATTCATTTGTTAAAGCAAGATGGAAGAGCAGGAATTGTATTGCCCGACGGCAGTTTAACAGGTGATGGTGTAAAGCAACGCATCCGCCAGAAATTATTAGAAGATTGTAATCTTCATACCATAATTCGATTGCCTAACTCGGTATTCCAACCTTATGCAACGGTAGCGACCAACTTATTATTTTTTGACAAAGGAAAACCAACAAAGGACATCTGGTATTACGAACACCGTATGCCCGAAGGCTACAAAGCATACAACAAAACTAGACCAATTAAAGTTGAAGAGTTTGACCCAATTAAAAAATGGTGGAATAAACGCAAAGAGAGTGAAATTGCTTGGAAAGTAAATATCAAAACCATCATTGAGAAAGGGTATGATTTGGATA
>JAHFGK010000174.1 GCA_023247475.1 Candidatus Omnitrophota bacterium | reverse complement strand
AATTCATCTTTTCTGGCTAAGGCGAGCCGACTTTGGAAATCGCCTCTCGTAATTTTTTCGGTCACTTTTTGCATTTGCCGAATGGGTTTTAAAAATATTCTCCAAATGATCAAACTGGAAATAAAGGCCATCAAAATTCCTGCTAAAATTAGAATAAAGCAACTGGAGAAAGGCATCCTCAAGAATATTCCCAAAATTAAAAGACTTAGGAGAATGACGCATAAATTTGTTAGAAATAATCGAGTGTGAATCTTATACATCAATTATCCTCAATTTCTTTAAATCGATACCCAACCCCGCGGACAGTCTCAACAAAATCAGCAGCTTTCCCTAACTTTTTACGTAAACCGCGAACATGCACATCCACCGCACGGTCCACAATGAACTTACCTTCTTTCCAGGCGCCATCCATAATCTGATCACGGGAAAAGACTCGGCCCGGCTGACGAGATAAAAATTCCAAAATATTAAATTCAATCCTTGTTAAATCAATCTCTTTATCTTTATACATAACCTTATGTTTAGGAGTATCAATCGTTAATGCGCCAATGGTCTTGACGTCATGGGAAACTTGTTTTTCTGCTGTCCTTCGCAATACCGCCTTAATTCGCGCCATCAATATCTTGGGGCTGAAAGGTTTCGTCACATAATCGTCAGCTCCTAACTTCAGTCCGACAATCACGTCGGATTCTTCACTTTTGGCCGTCAGCATAATGATGGGGATGTTTTTTGTTTTCGGCTCTTGTTTAATTAACCGACAAGTTTCCAGTCCATCCATTCCCGGTAGCATAAGATCTAAAACGATCAGAGCTGGTAAATCTCTTTCCAATGCCTTAAGGGCATCCTCTCCACTCGACACCGCTGTGACACTATAACCTTCCTTTTCTAAATTATAGTGGACAAGTTCAACAATATCTTTTTCATCCTCCACAATTAGTATCTTTGTTCTGCGTATCATGAAAGGCTCCCTGGCGAAAATTTTATTTCAGAAACCGAGATTACTTTTTATATTATACCTTTAAAATAAAAAACTCTAATTAATTATTAATTATCCAAAAAATTTTTTAATACACTTGACAGAGGTAGTCATGGGTGTAAAAATATTTTTTGTTACGAAAACAAAGGAGAAAAAAATGAAAAATAACAAAATATCTTTTTTGTTGTTTCTAATTTTCATCTTTGTCTTTGCGATCCCACCGCTTCCCTCTTATGCCCAAACCACTCCTGAGGCTGTAGAACAACGAGAATTTAAAATCATTGACCGCACTGAAGAGCTTCTTAAAAAGCCAGAAACGGCGGAAGAGCTTATAAAAATGCTCAAGGAAAGAGCAGAAATGAAATTAAAGGAAAAGCGTAAAGCCCTCCTTAAAAAAACGAAATGGTCAACGGGGGTCATCAGTGGCTATGAAACTAATCCCGCCAATGATGCGAATGATAAAAATGACTTTTATGTGGAAGAAGATTTTTCTTTTAACTGGTTGCCAACCTTTCATAACAACATTAGTGCAGATGTGGGTTATCGCTTCGCCAATCAAACCTATTATGAACAAACCGATCTGAATACTCAAGACCACACGATTAGTGCTAGCCTTAAATTTTATCCCTTTGAAAGTGGGAAACTTTACCTTCAGCCCGGCATTGAGCATGAATGGCTTTGGTACACCTTAGATGATACCTCCACCTATGAAGACACCAAGGCCTTTATAAAATTCAAACATTTTACTGGTAAAAATTGGAGTACGGGAGGGAAATACGAGTATTCCTACAAGGACTACAATAATAAATATGCCCGGGATGAAAATAAAAATATCCTTCAGATTCTTCGTCATGATTATCGAAATACCGCAGAATTATATGTAACACGTTTTCTGGGGAAATATTCCGTTAAATTGCGAAGCAAGCTTTACCGAAATAATTCCAATGACTCCTATCAGAAATTTTATGATTTTTATTCTTATCGAGGTTATATAACCCTTGCGCGCAGCTTCTTAAAGGATGATAAACTTTATATTAGTTTTACCTCGGATTTCGAGAGGAAAAATTATGACCGTCGTGTGGCGGTCAATACCGCCAGGAATGATAATGTCATGGAATACAAATTTGATGCCTATTATACTGTAACAAAAAATTGGTCGCTTAATTACGGTCTTACGCATAAAGAATCCAGTTCTAATGCAGGAGCTGGTGAATTCAACGATACGACCCATCAACTTGGTCTTACTCTAGATTTCTAAAAAATATTTTGGAAGAGAAAAAGTAAAGCCCGCCCCGCAGTTTGCGGGGCGGACTTTACTTTTTAACTAACTCCCCCACTGACAAACCTAATATCGTTATTATGGCTGAGGAGGTGGTGGTGGCTGAAATTCCGGTGGTGGTGTCTGACCTTGTGGTGGTTGCAATTCTTGATTAGGACGTTCATATTCCGGACGCTCTATAGCCTCTCGTTCCGCAAATTCCCGAGCCTCTCTTTCCATTCTCTCTCCAAACTCCCGACCTTCTTTTTCTCCCATCTCACGGTATCTCTCTGCCATCTCACGGTCACCACCATGTTCCGCGAGGACTCTTTCAAACTCATCACGACCACCGCCTTGTTCTTTCATATACTTCTCAACGGCCTCACGATCACCACCAAATTCCTTCATGGCCTTTTCATATTCGCCTTTCATATCATCATGTCCGGCCACCTCACCCATCATTCGTTCAAACATCTCTCTACCACCTTGTTCCATCCCTTCTTTTCCACCTTCGAATATAGGATGACCATCTTTCTCAAAAATTTCCTTGAACTTCTCAGGATCATGTTCGCCGCTAGCTACAAGTTCCTTTAATTTTCCAATATCGGCTTCCGTTAAACCCTTCCCTAAAAGCTCATCTTTGTGAGCATCGATGTCGGCAACAGCTTTTGCTCGACCTTCCGGGCTTTCCAAATCAATCTGTGTTCCCTTTCCAGCTTCTCCGTCAGCGTGATCTTGAATTTCCAGAGTAACCTCTCCCTGCTGAATGGCTGTCGCAAGCTCTTTTTTCATTTCCCCAGCAAGTTCTGGATCTTCTTGAGCAACTTTCTGAATTTCAGTTTCTACTTCCTCTTTGCTGACAGCAGAGGCTTTTTGAGGGCTTAATACTGTTGTAACAACGACGAACACAAAGGCCGTAAGAAATTTCAGCCACATGTTTTCTTTAATTCTCTTCATTTTGTTCCTCCCTTTAATTCTATCCTACTTTTGTTAGTACTCAGTCATTGCATTAAATTTTCCAAAAAAAATACCCATTCTCTACTCAAAGAATGGGCATTCTAAAATCTACCTACTTTTTCGTCTTTCTTCGGCAGCTGACGACCATACCCGCCTATCGGCGAGGTTTAGGCTCTGAAAGCTTTGTGCCCTATTCTTTCGAATTCCGCCAAAAGGCTTGGCGGATCCGCCACGCTTTGTGGCGGAAGTTTACCATTATCGTAAAGACTCCATTTTAAAGAACATTTCTACGACGCTAGCGAAAATATAACATATCCTTTTGCGATTGTCAAGGTAGCCACTAAAATTTTTTTTAAAAAATGGTAAAAATCACTTATTCTCGTGTAATTTGTTCTGAAGTCAATTTAAGGGTTTCTTAATATTTTCTATCTTATCTATTTGCTTATGGTCACAATAGCCTCGCCCAATCTTCTTCGACGAAGCTTACGGACCAGCACCTGCAATCCATTACTGTCAATCATTTCTCCACCTTTTAAAGGGGCTTTTAACTTTTTCGCACACCATTCTGCCAATTTAAGAGTAGATTCCCGGGTTTCTTCCAGAGGCAAAGATACCCCTGTGGTTTGTACCACCGCATTCATAGTCACCCCACCTCCCATAATCCAACCACCCGCATAAGGGTGAATATACGTAGGAAGACGGTCAAATTCATCTTCTATCTCTCCCACCAATTCCTCAATAATATCCTCTAGCGTGATCATTCCGAAAATCCGCTGATCCTTTGATCCCACCAAGGCAATATGGGATTTTTCCTGCATCATCTGTTCCAGGACCTGAGATATGGGAGTGTCTTCCATGATAGTTTTAATCGGCCTTATAATACCTCTCAAATTAGGTTCGGCAGGATTTAACTTTAGGGCGAGAATTATATCTTTAAAATTGACGTACCCCTGGATTGTTTGGGAATCTCCCTCTTTTTCACAGACGGGGAATCGTGTATGCATATCCAAATGTGCCCTCAACAAGGCCTCTGTCAAAGTGCAGTCGATAGGAATCATAGAAATATCCGAACGGGGTAACATAATTTCGCGCACCGGTCGAACAGAAAGTTGGGCTGCGGATAAAACAATTTTTTCCTCTCTGGCTCCAATAAGCCGTGATGTGCGGGCCAAAGAAACAGCCGCCGCTAACTCATGTAAACCAACTTGAGCTTCGCGATAATTTTTTAAAGGACCAATTTTATAAAGAAAATAGGTAAATATCTTCACGATTTTTTCAAAAACAATGATGATCGGATAAGTTATCTGAAAGAGAATTTTCATCGGTGGGGCTAGAGTTAAGCAAACCCATTCCTTATTATTTAAGGCGACCATTTTGGGTATTAACTCCGCAAAAATAATCGTAAAACAACTCAAGGGAATAATCAGAAAAATAAGCGCCAAGATATCCGCAATGGCCGGAGAAAAGCCATACGTTTTCTCTAAATAAGGGGCGAGGGATTCCGCAACACCAACCCCACCTGTTGCTGCGGCAATGGCACTCATCAGAGTAACAGCCACTTGCGCTACCGCTAAACTTGCTTCTATCCGATCCTTCATAAATGCTGCCTCCAGAGCTCCCTTCTTTTTTTGTGCCATCAAAACAGTGAGTTTAACTCGGGAAATGGAAGCCAAGGCCATCTCATAGGCAACGAAGATGCCATTTAAGAGAAGTACTAATATAATAATTAAAATCGTAGTGAATGGCATAGCTCGTTTTTAAAATCGAATGGTTTT
>JAHFGK010000173.1 GCA_023247475.1 Candidatus Omnitrophota bacterium | reverse complement strand
CCTTGATTGCCGTGGAAAATATTATTGATGACGAGCGTCGCAGCAATACCTTCGGGCTTTTGATGTCTTTGAATATGCTGGTGGAATTCGGCGATGCGTTTGATTTTACGTTTGCCGATTTCCAAAAATGGGGCGGCGAGGTCGGCTTTAACCGTTTTGAATGCCTCCCTTTAGCCGGCCCATGCTCAGCCGCAATTGCATATAAATAAAGATAACAGGGACTGTAAAGTAGGAGGCGTTCGTGTGAGTGCCATCCTGGAAAGAAGTCAAGGTTCTTCTAGGCTGGCACCTGCAGTAACGCCTCCTTTACTCGGTGACCCAGTACTGTATTACTCTAATATTGCAAAGGGAGGACAAGATGAAGAAATTAGGATCAATGGTTCTAATTTTCGTACTTGGATTTATGATGCGTGATTTATCGACCCTGATTGTTCCTTATGCAATTGCGGAAGTTGCAGGGATGAATTCTTATGATTTGGAGAGTGATTATGATTTTAAAAGAGCTGTTGAATCGATTGTAGAAGATTGCACTGTAAGCGATGAAAGTATTTCCTGTTAGTGTGTAAACTTTGTGTAAACTTTGTAGACGCTTTATGCAACTCATCGAATGATAGATGGTTAAAAAACAAATATTCATTGTGGGATTTGTTTCATAACTTTATCGAGATAAGCAGGATTGATAAAACGTCTAGGATTCTTTATACATTGTAGAATGTGAAGATGGTAAATTATATACAGGTCTGACGAATAATGTTGAGCGCCGGTTCAAAGAACATCAACAACGCGGTTCACATTTCACCTCATATAATCAAGCAACAAAACTATTGTTTCAAGAATCATTCGAAGATAAACATAAAGCTGCCGAGCGTGAAAAGCAAATTAAAGGTTGGACAAGGAAGAAGAAGTTGGCGCTTATCCAAGGCAATCTTGACCTGTTAAAAAAGTTATAGTTTTAAGAAAGCAGGAAGCCCTCGCGGGGGAGTTTAAATTTCTAATTCTCTGCAACTGAAAAAGATGCAGAGGATTTTTTATTTAATATTTAAAATGAAAGCGGTATAATACGAATTAAAGAAAAAGGGGAATGATTCCAGGTATGAATTCATTGTTAATTACGTTAGTTGGTATCCTTGTTTCAATTATCTCATTTTTGACCCAAGGGGGTTTTGATCCTTTTATTTTGCTCGGGTTTATTTTTGTTGCCCTTTTTGAACTAATCTTAAAAAAACAGAAAAAAGTTTTGTTTGGTTGTTTGCCATGGATTTGTGGATTTATTTTAGTTATGTCTATAAAGCTGTACATTATTGATTTTAAGGTTTCTCCTAAAGATATTCCTGAATTGAAAATACCTAAAAATTCTCGTATATTTTATCAGCCTTCTATGTTTAGGTTGAAATTAGAAGATTTAATTTTTTATAAGTCAGAAGGGAACCCGAAAAATTATCTTGCGGTCTTAAAAGGCATAAAAAATAATTTATACAGCATATACATTTTATCTAAAAAAGAATTTATTGATGTGCCAAAGGAACAAATAAAAGGAAAAGTATTGCTTATAGTTCCTTCCAAAGTAAAGGAGCCTTTTAAGTAAGCAGGGCAGGTTCAACATAGAATTTTTCCGCTTCCTTAGAGTTCAACCAGTTGCAAAATTCGTCCACTAGGGGGAGTAAATTTTGTGGGACGCCTTTGGGCGTCCCACAAAATTCATATTCTTCGTGAGGTCGCGAAGAACCTATCGCGATAGCGATGGGTTCGCGTGCGAGGCCACAGCCGAGCCGTCCCCGGAGGTCAACGTGAAGCGAGCAAGGCGAGCGGAACATTGACCGGAGGGGAAGCCCTCGCGGGGGAGCCAATTTCAAAGGCCAGCAGATTAATCTGCTGGCCTTTCTTTGTTTAATTTTCCCATTTCGGCCCTCTGAATCAAATAAGTTGCAGAGGGTTTTTTATTTGGTAGAATGAAACAAAAGGTTTTGATCCCACTGCCGATTCATTAAGTTGTGAGCACTATAAAGTGATAAGATAAATTCCTTGAACGGGAACCTCGTAGACGCTTTATGCAACCCATCGAATGATAGATGGTTAAAAAACAAATATTCATTGAGGAGATTTGTTTCATAACTTTATAAAGATAAGCAGGATTGATAAAACGTCTAGGATTCTTTCTAGGATTCTTTATTTGAACCCAAACACTTTACTTGTATCTGATTAAAATTTAAAATGTTGTCGGTACCGATCCTGTATAGGCTGTATAGGCTTCATCAGTTTTACAATAACTTCCGCTAATTGTTTAGCGATAAGTTCGTTGCCCTTCTTGGTGCAGTGCCCAAAATCCAAACCAAAATTGTCGCTAAATAAATCGTTGTAATTTTTACTAGTCAGCGCTTTTTCAAAATTCCCAATATTTTCAACAAAAGTAATACCCTCCTGACCCGTCAAAAATTCCTGAAGCGGTTTTATACTGCGTAAAGGATATTGCATAACAATAAGTTTGATGTCCCTTTCCAAAACTATCTTAGCAATCGCCTGATAAGTCTCAACGGTCCCCAAAGAATATTGTTCTTTCAAAAAATTTTGGGACTTATCCAAATACACCTGTGCCAAATAGGACATGCCTTTTTGTCGATAAAGATGATACAGCTGGGTGTAGAGTCGGCCGTAAGAGGGATTTTGAGATATCCCTTGGTTCAAAACCCGCTGTGCATCCTCCCAACGTCCCTGTGTAATATAAATTTCTCCCAACTTTTCATATACGCGAAGATATTTATCGGGATTTAGTTGTATAGCCTTAAGATAGGCGACCTTTGCCACTTTAAAGTCACCCTGCGCTTGAAACCACTCACCTACCTCGGTGTAAATCCGCGGCTGATCAACATTAAATATGGTTAACAAATCCGAAAATGCACGGATCGCTGACTCTTTATCGCCAATACCGGCATAGCTTTTCCCTAATTCAAAAAGTATTTCTCCGTTGTCAGGATACAATTTAAAAATTTTTTTCATCAACAGAATGGAATTGAGCCACTGGGCCTGTCTCTGGTAACACCGGGACAATTTGAGGTAACCCTTCACATTGTCAAAAGGAAGATAAAGATCAATCGCTTTCATATAATAAATTTCTGCCTCATGATATTCTTCTTGTAATACATACCAATCACCCACCCAAAGACAATAAGAATCCAATTCCTTCAACCGATCTGAATAATTCGTAAAAGCAATTATTTCGCCAACATTATTAATTTGTACGTTTTGAAGATAGTGGATCATCTCGAGTTTAATTGACTCAATTTCAGGCGCAGCATCATCAATCATTTTTTTAAGATTCTCAATTTTTTCTGTATTCATCCATTGGCTAAAATCCGTCAGATATAAATATTCGGTATTATCTTCTATACGCTGAATTTCTTTATTTCTCTTAGCGTGACTGCGTAACCATATCTGCTGGGTTAAACTGCTTGTGATGTGATTAATCAACTGATACGTCCGGAGACTTTTGATAAAAGGAATTGGTATCAAATCTTGGGCCTTAGATATTGCCTTTAACTCTTGGTCATTAATTCCGATCATGGTAATAACCAAATCCGGGTGGTAAGTATCCAAATTGGATTTTAATCGTATTAAGATATCCTGTGTATTTAGACCAGGCATACCTTTGTTGATAACTTTATACGTACGGGGAGAATTGATTTGATTTAAATAGCGCTCGAGTTGGGCGGGGTAAGAATCTCGGCCCCCTATAGCCGTTGTGGATTCTCCCAGGCAAAGAATAACCAACGGCCTGACCGAATTCGTAATGAAAATTCGATTGTTAAAATCTTGCCAAGTAATGAACCCCCATCCTCCCAGGCGCAGCAGAATTTCAAAACATACAAAAAATAAACCAATTCTAAGCAGAAGAAAAAGGGTCCTTCGCCATAATTTTATTTTTTTTTCGTTGATCATAGCTTCTAATTCGATGGTTGGTTAACTCACTAGTTTAGAGAATAATAGAGGGCCTGTCATTCGTCAAGCAATAACTAAACCAAAAGACAGATGTTTATCGGTAACTTATGGCTCTCACCCCAAATTTTAGATTGATTTCCCCACCGATTGGAGTATATTACTTTTAAAGTTATCAAGTGAAATTATCAAAAACGAAGTTATCAAAGTTGTCAAGAACGTTTCTAAGCAAATATTAGAGTTAAATAGGTTTTAGCAGAGTGTCCATGGTGGACACTTCTATTGTAAATTAATGAATTAGAAAACGATTTTAAGAAACGTTCCGTGCAGGTAAGTGAGGTAACAATGGGCGTTGGAGCGGATTTTTTTTACTTGGGGATACTTACGCAGTAAATCTATTTAATCTTGGAGTATTTTTGTGAAAAATAAGAACGTGTACATAATCGCAGGATCAAATGGATCGGGTAAAACAACATTTGCAAGGATGTTCTTGCCCGAATATGTGAAGTGTCCGAACTTTGTAAATGCTGATCTTATTGCTCAAGGGTTAGCTCCGTTTGGGCCTCGCAGCGCCGCCATCAAAGCTGGAAAGCTTGTCCTTCAGCAAATCCAAGAGTTTGCACAGCGCGGGGTTGATTTTGCCTTTGAAACAACACTATCCGGCAAATCCCATGTCAGCCTGCTCTCGGCGTTAAAAGGAAAAGGTTACGCACTTCATCTTTTTTTTCTGTGGGTCCCCAGTCCGGAATTAGCCATCGCCCGTATTAAAGAAAGAGTTGTAGAAGGCGGACATCATGTGCCTGCTGACGATGTTCGGCGGCGTTTTGTTCGGGGTATTTACAATTTTTTCAAATTCTATGAGTCAATGCTCGATTCCTGGATGCTATTTGATAATTCAAAAGCAAAGCCGGTGTTGATAGCGAAGAGACGCAATCGCCCAAAGGAAGTATTTAATAAAGAAGTGTTCACAACGATACAGAAGGCTATGAGGTAATAAATGAAAAAACGGATGTCTTTGCAAGATAAAGCGGAAGCGGCATTAAAGAAAGCGGTGCGGG
>JAHFGK010000172.1 GCA_023247475.1 Candidatus Omnitrophota bacterium | reverse complement strand
ATATTCAAAAGGTTTTGGACTAACGAAATGAATTTCATTTAATTCAACGTTTGCAGCCTCAGTTCCCTTTTGAGCAGGAACCTCAACACTGCTCTTTTTAACAAATAATAGTTTATAAATAATCACTCCTAAGGATAGAGAAATCACGATGAGAAAAAGCCTATTTAAAAATTTAAACGAACCATCAAATCCTTTGCCCTTTGGATCGGCACCAAGCGAAAACCCTTTTAAAGCTTCCTTCTTTTTTTCAGTTTTCTGGGACCGTTCTTTTTTTCGAATCAATTTTAATAATTTTTCTTCGGAAGTTATATGTTGATTCATATATTATGCCCATTGTCTTTCCTTAGCGATTAAATCATCAATCAAATCCCCACCAACCACTTCACGTTCTTCCATAATAATATTTTCTACGGCATCGTGACAAATCATAGCAATCTTACGGGGATATCCTTGTGTGTATTGATAAATCTTCTTAATCGCCTCATAAGTGAAAAGGTTTTTTTCATTCTTATAGCCGGCCTGCCGGAGACGGAATTCAACCATTTCTCTTGTCTCGATTTCATCCAAAGGGTTGATAATATACTTTAAACTAACCCGATCCATGAAATTACGGATCTTGGTAATCCGTGGTAATAATTCCATCTGTGACATAATAACAAGCTGCAACATTTTTTGTTCATTCGTTTCATAATTGAGCAAAGTCCGGAGGATTTCTAAATAAGGTTGGGATAGTTTTTGTCCTTCATCAATCAATAGGACAACCGTCTTTTGCTCTTCCACACATTTTTGAAACAAATATTTTTCAATGGCATCTCGCAGATCAATGGTTGACCGAAAAAATGGGGTGACTCCAAACAATTTGGTAAGGTGGGCTAAGAATTGATACTCCGATTTAAAATCCGGATCTAAGATCATATGGAAAACATAATTCTCTTCATCATCACTAAAGGTCTGGAATAAAGTCCGAGAAAGGGTTGTCTTCCCTGTTCCGACATCACCTAAGACAAGACTTAAACCCCGCCTCAGGCGTATCGCGATTTCTAATCTGTGTAAGGCTGTTTTATGAGCGGAAGATCGATAAAAAAATTCTGGATCAGGACTGGTTGAGAAAGGCTCTCTTTCTAAATTTAAAACGGTATAATAACTCATCGTACTAAAAACTTTTTAAAAGTCAATAGGTCAACTAAACGTTTTACTTTGCCCCACTTAATTGGATTCTAATTTCTTCTAAGGAAATTTTCTTAGCCCTTAAATTTTTAATCTTCTCCAGCCGTTCAAATGTGGATTCATCAAAAAAGCGAAAGTTTGTTGTTGGGCTACGGCCAATTTCTTCTAACAGCCCTAACCTTAAATAGTATTTAAGAGTGTATGTTGAATAACCACTAAGCCTGGCCAAATCCTTTAAAAGGTAAATATTTTTCATACGCTCAAGTGATTGGATAATTGGGGTGCTAGAACTTTAATATTCCCAGCTACTTAATGACAACTCTCTACTCAGAGAGTTAATATTAACTTGACATAGTTCATTACTTCTGTCAAGCCTCTTTCAACAAATTTTCAATTGTTGCCTTAAGGAATCAAAATCCGGTCTAAGACAAGTCGACAATCCAAGGTTGGGGCACGTGGGGAATTTTTTTCAATGACCAATTCCTCAATGTTAAAAAAATGTGGTTGGTTTTGCAAGATATATAAAAATTTTACAATATCCGTTAACTGACCACTCATGGCAAGAGTTACGGAAAAATTGTTATAAAAATCAATGTGCTTAACCTTTTTAGGTTTCATGTCCGCGATCCGCATTCCATTTTCTCTAGCGACAGACTCGATTTCCGAAAGGATTGAAGACATGATCTGCCCATCAGAGGCAGATTGTCGAAAGATAGCAAGGTATTGTTCATATTCTTTATTACCGGACTTACTTTTCTCCAGTACACTGAACTGCTTTTTCAATTTTTGTTCGCTGGAATTAACTCTTTCCTTTAAGGTTTCAGTTTTCCTGCGTAAAGGTTGGACGACTCCATTATAACCAATAAAAATCAATACTGTTAGGATACAAAGGAATAGAATACTTCTTTCTCTATTAGATAAAGGCCTCATACCATTCTTACTTTCGATTGATTTGATATTAAAAATTTAAAAATCAAATTTAAAATCATTATCTTAGGAGATCGTTATTTATTTTCTTCATTACTTTGCCCGGGAGACAACTGACAAGTTATTTTAAAATCTGTAACATCCTGATTTAATCTTTTACGTTGGGTCGCGTATTGCAGTGTCACATCCTTTAAAAAGGGAGAACTCACCAGTTGGCTTTGAAAGGCATTGACACTGGCGCCGGTCTGGCCAAAACCTTGAATAACAATCAAACCATTGCTATCGAGACTAAAGGACCGTAAAGAAATTTCTAAAGGCATCAAATCATAAAGCTCCGAAACAATGTCGGCTACCAAAATACGATCGTTAAATTGTTCTTTAATAAATCGCATTGCCTGAATTTTTCTCTCGGCCTGTTCAACATTCGATTTTATCTGATCACTTTTTTTCTGAATTTGTTTGAGATACATAGAATCACGGTAGATATCGACCATAAAAATGGACATCCCTAAGATCATGCTTAAGAATATACCAAGACCAAGCTTTACCCATTCTCGTTTTCTTAAACGAGTTCGTGTCGTATGATGAATTTCCTGTGGTAATAAATTAATCGTCTTCTTAGGATTTGAAAATAACAATCCCAAGCCCGCCGTCAATGAAACTCCGTTCTGATTCCATAAAGGTGCCAGTTTGAAATCTTTCTGGCAGGGGAGATTGTCTAGCGGTGTTAAAATATCCACTGTTAATTTATATTCTTCCTGAAATCTTATTTTAAGCTGACTAGCTTCGAGCATAGTTGAGATAATGAATATCTTCGTGATGTCTGGCCCCATCCTTTGTTTACGATAGGCATCAATGGTTAAATCCATCTGTTGAATAAAGCCTGAAATGCTTTCGGGTTTAAGATCCCGTGCCCCATAATTAATATTCCTGGAGAACAAAAGATTTTCCTGATAACATAAACAAACTTCAGAATGCATAACATCAATGTTAATAATGGCCGTCGGTTCCCTATGAGCAGATCCTAATTGACTTTGTTGATAAAGGAACCAATCTAATATCTCCAAAGAACTTAGAACTAATTTATGGGGAGTTAATCCAGCTCCAGCTAAAATCTTTAAATAACGCTGAGCCACTTCTTTGTGGACAATAATGGCAAGGACCTTAGCATGCCCAGAAGAATCCTTATTTAAAACAACGTAATCAAGGACGATGTCATCTCGGGAATAAGGAATCTTATCAACAATTTGTAAACTCACCATGCGTTTTAATTCTTCCTCATCATGGGAAGGAAGTGTCAAATGTTTTAAAATAGCAAATCGTCGTGGAATAACAACAAACAAATTTTCTTCAGAAATATTCTTAAGAAAAATTATTTCGCCAACCAATTTCGATAAATGCGCATCCGAAGATTCGTGAATTTCTTTGATGTCACAACCTGAAACAACAAGACCCCCACGGGATACTTTAGCCTGGAGGCATTTGACGTGGGAATCAGTAATTTCTAACGCTATTTTAATGTCTTTTTTCATTTGAACTCATTTTTAATTTCGTTAAAATTAATCTCGATACCAATAAACAGTCGATAAATTATCACGCTGAACAATAGCCTCAATATTCGCTTGAATTAAAGTAGAGTCATCCACACCGGTAATATGTACCCGTAAAAACTTCGACATGTTGGTCTTATATTTTGATAACATAACTAAAACAACATACTCCTTATCAACACTGATCCCCATCTTATTCATATCCACGATTTGATCGTCTTCCGTCATTTCTTGACCATCCTCGCCCTTGCGATAGGAAATTATTTTTTTCACTAAACTATCGGCATCTTCAAGTGAAGTAGTGGATCCAGGAATAACAGTACCTCTTGCTAAAGAACGCAAAATAATTTCTGAAGCCGTATCAAAATTGATTAATAAATTACCTTTTTTAGGAAAAATGGTAACGTAATCTTTAATTTTATCGAATATCTCGGTGGTCATACCTTTAACCAAAAGAAGTTCTTCAATGCTATCGAAAGGAGAATTTTTACAATGATAGGGTTTACTGAGCCTCATATAGTAACTATCTTCTGCCCCCGCAGGATCATGGGTCACGGCTGAATCTTCATCATGCCAATCGACTGTGGAGCTAGCTATTGTTTCCGCCTTGTCTTCATCAACCCCTAACAAAATAATCAATTGTTTAAATACTAAATAACTCTCTTCATTTAACGCATTAATATTGATCCTGCGCTCTTCATCTTGTAGGCCGTAATAAATCACATTATCTTGAGATGATGCTTTTGGCGATCGATAACTCACCGTAAAATATCCTTCGCCAATAGGAATATGCTTAAAAATATCTTCTGTTGTCTTGTCTTTTAAACTAATACCACATTGATATAAGGTATCCAAAAATCGGGTTGTCTCATCCTGCGAATCTTGTTTAACTTGATTAAGCGCATAAATGAGACCAGCTAAAGCAATGTATTTGGCTTTTACCTGACCCACCATATACTTCGTCAACGCCAAATCTATACTCGTCTTACGGCTCAACCCAAAAGCCAGTAAAGATAATATAACAACAATCCATAAAACAAGTACCAGTATTATACCAGAATTGTTTTTTAGCCGAGGGAACAATCGCTTAAAATCGTTCATTTTAGTTCTCAATATACAAAAATATGCGATGATGTTCTTACTATTCTTCTTGTCCCCAAAAACCAATTGGAACCAGAATATCTCTTTGAACCACGACCTCCTTCTCGGAAGGATCGGTATTTAAAAATGTTATTTGGACACGGACCCCAAAAGGAAGATAGGGCTTACTCCATTGATCTTGCCAGATAATTTGTTTGTCTTCGGTCTTCGTATCTAAATACGCGTAAGAAAATTTTAATCCCCCTTCTTTCACTTGAGTGCTCAGTATTTCTTGATCACCATTTTGTGTAAGATTT
>JAHFGK010000018.1 GCA_023247475.1 Candidatus Omnitrophota bacterium | reverse complement strand
CCCGGATCATTTTTATAGAATTCTTCGTAAATGTCTTGCGCTTCTTGCCATTTATTCTCATGAATCAGTAAAGCCGCCTGCATCTTTTTCATTTCGACTTGATCCTGATCTAAATTCTTCATCTTCTCCAAAAGTACCCGTGCCTTCTGTTCCCGGTTGAGATCTAAATAAAGATAAAAACCCCGTTTTAAAACAAAAACGTTATCCGGAAAATTCTGTAACAACAACTCCATCTTTTGAAAAGCTTGTTTTGTCTGGTTCAATTTAACCAGAATATCCACCTCGTCCATTGAATAAGCGGGATCTTCGCTTCCTTCTTGTTGCAATATCTTCAAAGCGGTTTGGAAATGTTTCTGTGCCTGCCCCTCACGGCCTTCCGAGCTCAAGATATAACCGAAAAGATAATACGGATAGTAATCCTTCTCTCTTTGGGTGAGATATTCGCGTAAATATTTTTTCGCTAATTCATATTCATGGACCTGATAATAGAGATCGCCGAGGGATCGAAGCAAATAAGGATCGTTCAACTTTAAGGCCTGCAACCGTTCTAGATAGGAACGGGCCTTGTTAAAATCTTTAAGATCCAAATAACCATAAGAAATTCTTTCCAACGCAGCTATATCTCGAGGATCTTCTTGGACTACCGACTCCAAATCCGCCAAGGCTTCTTCATATCTTTTTAATTTCCACCAAATTTCTGCTTCTTCCAATTTTATATCCCTGCCTCGAAGATTTTGGTGCTGAATCAAATCCAACGCTTGGATATATTCTTGCTGACCCACTGTGCCATTACCTGTCTTTTCTAAAGCCTCCCCTAAAATGTGATGGGAGTGATAATCACCTTCACTATGCTCATGGAAAGCATGTAGAAATTCCACCGCTTTTGTATATTGGTTCATCTCATAATAAATCAATCCTAATGTGTTAAGCGTAGAAGGATTATTGGGATCAACATTATAAAACTTTTCCATCAATTCTTTGGCCCTGGACCATTCCTGAACATCTACAAAATAAAAAGCAGCCATCTCCAATATTCTGGGATTGTTGGGGTACTGGGAGAGCAAATTCTCTAGCGCTTGCCGAGCTTCCCCTTCTTTACCTAACTTCTTAAGAATCTCAAATTCTTCGATTCTTTTGTCGATGCTACGGCTAATGTTACTGCCGGATAAGTTGAAGGGCTTTTTCATACTCTCGGCGGCTGCCTTCTTGATCACCCAAGGCAGCATAAACATCCCCCAAAACATGATGAGAGTGATAATCGCCAGTCGTTTGGTCATGATAACTCCTTAACAAATCACTAGCCTTTTCGTATTCCTTAACTTTGTAGTAGAGCTCGCCTAATTTATCCAAATAGCTTTTTCTATACGGATGCTGCGCTATCGTTTCCAATAAAGCCGAGGCCTCTTGTCGCTGATTAAAATCAAGATAGACATCTGCCAAGAAGATTAAAAAAGCATCGCTTCTGGAAAATTGTTTTTTATAAACATGGAACAATTGCATAGCTTCTATTTCTTTCTTATATTCAATGAGTTTTTCTAAGAAGAGCTTGGCATATTGAACATTGTCTCTCTGCTCCTGACTGATCTTTTTGTATAATGCCAGTGCTTGTTCTTCTTGTTTTGTGTATTCATACATATCCGCTAATTTTAATTTGGCCTCTGCTTCATGGGGAAATTTTTCTAGCAACTGAGTATAAATGGTTTCTGCTTGTTTAAATTGCTTTTGGAGAGCGTACAACCGCGCCAAATCATAATAAAGATCGGGCGAATCTTGTTTCTGCTGAATTGCTAATTCGTAAATTCTTATGAGCGCGGGATAATTCTTCTCAAAAATGTAATACGATAATAACTTTTCCGGAATATCTTTAAGTTTTGGATCCAATAACAACATCTTTTCCCAATGGGCACTGGCTTGATCATACTGAAACTGCCCTTCGTAAAAATCAGCCATGACACGATGAACACTCAGTTCATTCGGATATATGGCTAATGCCTTCTGCCCCACCTGTTCAAATAAAACAAAATCTCCACTAGTAATCAAAGTTTGTAGATAGCGCACTGTATTCGGCAAATCCTGGGGATCTAGTTGATAATGTTGTTCCAAATAATATCGCGCCTGGGTCAGACGACGGGATTGCGCATAAAACAATCCCATCATCCTCGGGCTGGGGAAAAGAATAATTCCGAGAATCACAACGACCAGAAAGAATAAACATGATTTCCAGAAAGAAATTCCCATGCTTAACTCTTCATCTGTACCGTGACTTGGACATAACCCTTAACGGAGAAATGGATAGTTAATTCCCCTTCATGATTTGATTTCAATGTTTCTTGAAAGATCGTCTGCCGATCTTGAAGAGAAGAAACGATAACTTCATAATTCTTATCCGCCAATAAATTTGCCAAACGATACATTCCATCCTTAAAACCGCGTGTGGCAAACGATATTTGATCCGGGAATATCTGCCAATTTTGAATAATATTGGAAGCCTCTATTAAATAGGGTAAAGTTGGTTTCTCATCCGTTAAGTATAAAATGGCTTGTCCTGCATCCGTTAGGTATATATAGAGGGAATTATGCCAGCGGGAAAATCCGATAATTCCTTTTGATTTTTGTAAATCGGGGAATTGTGACGTATGCTCCAACCGAATCGTCTGGCAACGACCGTATTCACTGAAACGCCAACCGCCATCGGCCAATCGATCAATCTTGCCCGACAAAAACCCTTTAACCACATTAACATATTCGGAGGTAAAAAGCGGGATAATATTTTGTGTCAAGACATAGTCGTACACTTTTTTTAAGGCATCCAAAGAAATTTTTCTCTCCCCACTATAAAAATGGTAATAGACATTGATCGGGGAAATACGTCGGGGTGTGGCTTGAATAAGCGTGGGATCTTCTGTTTGCTCAAATGTTTCAATCACCTGAGAATAAGCAAAGTAGTTTTTATCCCAACCATCCGTATAAATATTTTCATTGGCGTTACTGGTATAAATCTGTATTTGACCGTGGACCTGACGTGTTAACGGCGCCACATCCGTATACGAGGGATTCCAACGATCAAAACGACTATCGCCTCCATTGATGTTGCCAATACCTAATTTCTCCGCTAAATCAATGGCCTCTTTGGGCGGTCGACAATTTCCCGTCCATTGATAAACAGAAACCTTCTTACCTTCTGGGACTAAATTATGATTGACAAATTCCACCGCCTGCCGGATTTCCCGGTCTAGATATTCCTGGCGATCCACCATAATTTTGGCTGCCGTTGGGTAACCGAATTTTTCTTTAACGTCGTTTTCCAACTTCAATTTGAATTTGCGAGAATATCCTTTAATGACAAAGGAAGTTAACTGCTGATCCCAATCCAAAGGATGAGAAAATCCGTGCACTCCTACCTCCACATTCGGTAACCGAAAAATATCCTTGGCGATATCCTTAAGGTGCGTGGAACCTAAATAAGTTGGATCCACTTCCGAGGTAATGACGGAAACTGTAATCGGTAAATCGTATTTCTCCAAAATCTCATCACGAATAATCTCACTGGCAAAACGGCCAGGATCAATCTCCGAGACATTACGAAATCCATCACCATCAATATGCGAATAAAAAATCCGATACCCAAATAGGGTCGTGGTGTCGAACCGCGGCCAATCCTGTATCTTTAAGGCTTCATTAAAAAATTCAAACGGATTAATTCGCCAGCGCATACGTTCATCAAGATAATTCATGAAATTCCCATAATCTTCTAAAACAAATCCACCCCAAGGGGTGGTCACCACCGCATCCGATTCGCCGTCTTCGATATCTTTACGATTTAATTTAAGATAAATCTTATTTTCAGGATGAATGGATTTGATATTGTCATAAATACCGGCCTCACCCTTAAGCGTCCTTTCAAACTCCGTCATCTCCTGATCTTGAGCAATCACGTCAATAACAAAAGGATTATCCGTCCATTGGCCAATGTACTCTAATCCTAACGCTTTATAAACTTGATTGACCACCGAATAAGGAACTTCTTCCTTCGTCGTTTTATCAATCAGTGCCCCTAAATTTTTCAAAACAACAAATTTTTTCCCTGCCCGAATCTCCTTCGTTACCCATCGACAATATTCTTCCGCCTGCGGCATTTCTTCATCCAAAAACCACGTGAGGACACCATAGACATCGTTCATGGTTTCTTCGTCCGGCAGACCTTGGTTGATATCATACAGTTTCACTTTCATTCCTAGATAATTCAGAACCATCTCCACATGATTATGAACCCAATTGTTATCTTCGCGTTTGTTATAGTCTTCGGAGGAATCATAGAGTCCCAGAATTGTTCTAGGTAAAATACCATCCGCATAAACTGTAGAGATATTGATAAAGGAAGCCGAAACCGTTAAGAAAAAAATAAAAAAAGATGCCAGCAGAGTCATTTATTCTAAAATCAGTTGAGGATTATAAATTCGGGAGAGCTTTTTCTCCGCAACGTACGGTTTAAAGCCTAATTGTCTTGCTTGTTTGAGGCAACGTTGGACCAATTCCTGATTTTGACTTGCCACATAATCAATGCTGAAAACGGGTAAATGAAAATCGTGCATGATCTCTCTTAAAATTTTAATTTTATATTCTCGATCCTGTTGGGGAACTTCCACATAATCGTTATGAACAAAATCAATCGTCATGGTAATATCTTCCACCAATACACCGTTCAAAAATGGTGCGATCTGTTTGAGCAAACCAAATCCGTTATTGCTGATCAAAAGTAAATGAGGATACTGTTGGTGGATTTTCTTGATCAATTGAACCATCGCTGAACTGGCCCCGGTAAACTTTTGGGGATCCTTTTCTTCTAGCATTTGGGCCATATCAATCGTGTCCAACATAATCCCATCAAATCCTTGTGCGATGATTTTCGGGATAAGCTCCCGAATGATCAAAGAGTGCCAATCTAAAGCACGCACGTCCACATAATAATTCCCTTGCCAGTCAGGATTCTCCTCAAGGACCCACGCCTGATCTTTAATTTTGTTCCAATAAAAGCGGTAATCCTCTGCCTCACCGAGACTAACATAGGCAATGCGGGTCACAGTCCTCTCTAGATCTTCCAAGGGTGGATGGTTATCCGAATCTAGAATCACCATGTCAAATTTATTCATTACATCCTTATCAACATTTGAGGAGTCGGAATCATAATCCAATAAAATAAGCCATCGTTTAATTTGATTAAGATTAGGATGCCCTTGCGGAAATACATGACAAGATAGGAATAAAAAACAAGGTAATAAAAAAGGTAATAAAAATAAAAGAGGTATTTTTTTTATGAGTGGTAAATTTCCAAAAATTCTATCCTCCTTAGGTTTGATTGAGGATTATTCAAGAACCAGTATCACTGAACTTATTCTTCAAGAAGCTCCTGAACCTTGGACAACAACTCATCGGGGTTATAGGGTTTGGTCAGATAGGCATCGGCACCAGCTTCCATCCCCCAGAATTGATCACTTTCCGTGGATTTCGCTGTCAATAAAACAATAGGGATATGGCGATATTGCGGATCATCTTTAATCTGCCGGCACACTTGAAAACCGTTGGGTGGCGGCATCATGACATCCATAATCACTAAATCAGGTTTTTCTTTTTTAATTTTGGTCATAGCTATCTCCCCACTATTGGCTGCGATCACATCATAGCCGTTAGTCTTTAAGCGGTACCCAATCAATTCGATGATATCGTTGGCATCATCAACCACCAATACTTTCTTAGCCATGGCAACTCCTTAAAAAACTCCTTAATTTCTTAAAATAAATTTTGGTAAAAGGTTATCGAATATATTTTCTTATTCTCTCCAAAAGCATCTCAGCGACAAACGGCTTTATGACATAATCCTGAACCCCCTCCATCTTAAAAATATCTTGCATCTTATCTTTCACACTTAAAATAATAATCGGGATTTTTTTCCCTTCCGAATTTTTTTTAAGTTCCTGGACAAAAGTGAATCCATCCATTTTCGGCATCATAATGTCTAGAATAATAAGATCGGGTTTCTCATTCTTAACTTTTTCTAGTCCCTCTAAGCCATTAAAGGCCGAAATCACTGTATAATTATTTGCCTCCAATCTCATTTTAACCATGCTCACAATATCTAATTCATCATCAATGATCAAAATTTTTGAGGACATATTTTTTCTCCCCTATATTCGGTTAATATTTTTTCAACCTCTCTATATTCATTAATTAAAAAATGCTAAAGAAAACTTTTAACGATCCCCAACAATTTATCGAAACCATCCTGCTTATGCATGACCGAGGATACATCTAACCCAATCAATTCCGCATCCTTTAAATCAACATCATGCTCCGTCAACATCACAACCGGGATATAAGTTGTTTTGGGATTTCTTTGTAAACGCCCATAAACCTCAAAACCGTTCATTTGAGGCATAATAATATCTAAAATGATTAAATCGGGAGGATGCTGTTCCACCAACTTTAAGCATTGCTCGCCATCGTAGGCTGAACGTACACCAAACCCCATTTTTGTTAACATACCCTCAAAATATTGAATGATTTGGTTATCGTCATCCACAAGCAAGATATCCTTTCGTCGGGTAATATTTTCTTGCGCCACTTTGATTAACCCGGCACGGTCGTTCGCATCTAAAGGAAAGACTGCCAAGCCATACTTAAAATCGGTTTTAATCTCCTTTTTCTCAAAGACAAATTTTCTTCTCTTGATGGCGTCTTTGATCCGCCCAATTAACCTCATGCTATCCATTTTATTCGTCTCTGGCAAAATCACATAAATACTATTCATGTTATAAATAAAAACTTTATCCTCGGGATGAGAGGCAATGTTATTTAATATGGAAATCATCGTATTCATGGTATGCATCACAATCGTTTCATCATTGCCCGTAGGCTGTGAACCAAATGAATTTAAATAAAGCAAAATGAATGAAACCGGCTTACCAATGAAAAGAGCACCTTTAAGGATACTATCAAATTGATTTTCAAATGTCGCTTTAACCGTATCATAAGTGGGTAAAGTAAAATAAAAACTTGTCCCCTTCCCTAGCTGGCTCTCGGCCCAGATTTCCCCACCATGGAGTTCAATGACCGCCTTAGAAATAGTTAATCCTAGCCCCGATCCTTGGAGCCCAACACCTTCGAGCCTTGCCAATTGTTGGAATTTATTAAATAATCTTGGCATGTCTTCCTTAGCAATGCCTATACCCGTATCCGTAAACGTAAACAGAACATCGTTTTTACGCATGTGCATGGCCACATGGATGGAACCACCTTTTTTCGTAAATTTTAGTGCATTATCCAATAAATTTTTGATTACTTTAATAATTTTATCTCTGTCAATATAAAGATAAAGACTATCTTGAGAAATTTGGATGGATAATTTAATATCTTTGGAAATAGCTATGGGTTGGTAGGAATTAATAAAATTCTGGAACAATTTAATGACATTAACAAATCCTAATCTTAAATCTAATTGTCCCGCTTCAATTTGGGAGATATCTAATAAATCACCAATCACTTGATTAAGCTGTTCGAGATTCTGCCTTGCGGTAAGAAGAATGTTCTTTTGTTTTTCGTTGATAGGGCCAGGGATACTATCGAGGACAATACTTAATCCTTCTAAGGTTACGGCTAAAGGGGTTCTCAGTCCATGCGACACACTGGCCACAAAATCAGATTTGAGTTTATCCAGCTTCTCAAGTTCCTTATTTTTCTTCTCTAGTTCATTATATAAAGTTTTAATCCACTGATTCTTTTCTTCAATGCTGACCTGTTGATCAGTCGAGCTTTCTTTCAGAAGCTCGATTTCCTTTTTAAGCTGCTCGTTTTCTTTCTTGAGATACCCAATTTGGGAATTCGGGGTTGTTTGTGGGGTTTCCATTTCAATAATTTTATGTTTAATATCGAATATATCTATTATTATTTTAGAATTAAAGAATCAATCTCTACAATAAAAATTTTCAAACTTTTTTCATTATAACATTAGGCTTAAAGAACACACGAAACAAAATAAAATATCTTCATTTTGCTCAATCCATCATAAGAACAATCAATTAGGATACTTCTTTATCCCCCAGGAATTTGCCATTAAGAACATCTTCAATCACGTTTTTGACTTTATCACTAAAGTCTTTCGTTAAGATCCACTCCAAATACTCTCGATCCTTTTGGGCTATTTCTTTTAAACTTTCCTTCCTGGCGTATTTACCAAACAGCATATAAAGCTCTCCATTCCACCAGCGGAATTTCTTTTCTTCATCAAAAAAATCTGCATTTTGCTCATAATCAAAATCTTGTAGGGCTTCAATATGTTCCTCTCCCTGACCATATTCTTTCAATTGGGCCTCGAGAACATCTAATGTCGCTTGCGTATCTGCTAGGGCAGAATGGGCCGCATATAAGTCTTTGTTACAATAAAATTTATAGGCTGCCGTTAAGTCCCGTCGTTCGTGTACATGATAGATCTTTTGGGCATCGTAAATGGTTCGATGTTGCCACTCCAATTTGCATCCTGCCTCCGAAAGTTCTCTGACTAAAAGAGGAAGATCAAATCGTTCTAGATTAAATCCCCCTAAATCCGAATCATCCCCAATGAACTCTGCTACTTCTGGGGCAATCTCTTTAAATAGCGGGGCACTCTTCACATCCGCGTTGATAATCCCTGTCACTTCCGTAACCCGGGAAGGAATCGAAATCCCCGGATTCACTCTTTTGGCGTAGGTTTCTTTTACCCCCTTCGGAAGACATTTAATCATCCCAATTTCAATAATCTTGTCTTTATCCACCCAAATACCGGTTGTTTCGAGATCAATAATCAATAAAGGACGAGCAAGTTTCATTTATTTTCTCCACATAGAATCATTCAATTATTTTTTGCATCACCAGGATACCAACCGAAGGTGTCCCCTTTTTCGCTGACCAATTGCCCCACCTTCCCAGAAGACGGTTCCAGAATAAGTATTCCTCGAGAGCGATGCCCGAGAACAACATAATGACCACCCGGAAGCCATTTAATATTATAGATTACTAGAACTCCTTTCCCATACTTATATCGAGGCATATCGCTTTTAATAAATACACTGGGGATCTTATATAATCGTTTGCGCCACCATCGGTTCTTAATGTAATACAGATGATCATCCTCATCAATCCCTATTCGAGGGCCGTCTTCTGAGCTCCACTCATTCTCTTTTAAGCCCGACCGACCAAAGGAAAGTTTGTCCCCTTGGGTAAATAACTTGATATTGCGTAACTTCAAATTCAGAGATGATAAATGAGGCTCGCGATAAGGAATTTTTTCTACCAACTCAGGATGGAGGGTTGACAAAGGAACCTTAAAGATTCTTATTTCATACGGATAAGAATAGCGTGAGGTGTCCTTGGCTTCAAACTGAGTGTAATAGAGGTTTTCACTAGCCATATCCCAAGAGAGTGCGGAAACTTCGCGAGTTGGATTATGAATCGCATATTTTTTTTCATCGTTAAGGTTATAGACATATAATGTATCCTGAGAAGAAAATTTTGACCATTTAACCAGTTCATAACAAAATTTTTGACTATCAGGTGCCCAGCGAACATTATGAATGACCCCTTTACTTTGCGCTGGTGGTTGTTGTGATTCCTTTTGATCCTCGGTTACAGTTGTTGATAATGTATCAATCAGTTCACTATCTCCATTTTTTCTATTGAATTTATAGATATCCTTTTCCGTCACTACGAGAATAAATTGTCCATCCGGAGAAAAATGATATTCTCTTATCCGATAAGGAACTTCAAAGACTTTTTTTTCGTCTTGACCATTCACTTGTATCGACATTAAACTCTGACCAACAATATAGTAGATAGGCATTTGGGATTTTACCCAAGAAATGTCATATATAGTTCTTTCTTCTAATGTAATCATACTTGCCCGCACATAATTAATCAAAAATAAATAGCCAGCTAGCATAATCATTAAAGACTGTAAACCCACCACGATATAAAATAACAATTGATTGAGGAACCGAGAAAACTGCCGGATATTGGCAAAGATACTTAACCGCAACCGAACAAAAATGATGGTCACGGCTGCCATGATAAAAAAACAGAAATTGACTAAAATAATGACCTCAAAATTATTACTCAGAAAGTTAATTATACTCGACATCATAGCCTTAAATGGTGGTTAAATATTGTTTGAGACAGATTAAATCACCGAATGGTATCGGATTGGTATTTTATCTTTTATCTTCTGGACAGGCAAGCCAAATAAAAGGAGAAAATATAAAAATTTGAGAGGTTATTTTGGAAAAATAAAAAGGCCACTTAAAATAAACCGCTAGGAAGGTCACTCCTTCTTTAATTTAAAAGTAAGATAGGGCCCTTTCCCGAGTAACAAAGCGGTGGACAATATTTCCTTCTTCTAAAAAACGGGATATTCGGGTATAGACCATACCACCTCCCTCCCAAGAACTATTGGTCACGTAACCGAGTTGGGGACGCAATAAAAATAAATTCTCTTTAGCGCGGGTGGTCGCCACATAAAATAAACGACGTTCTTCTTCAATATTTTCTTGATTCTCTAAAGATTTATAGGAAGGCAGATACCCTTCACACAGATGGATTAAAAAAACGGTATGCCATTCTAATCCTTTAGCAGAATGAACGGTTGATAAGGTCAAGAACTGTTGGTTCTTTTCTGTTTCTTTATCAATAAGGTTTTTTTCTGGTGGTTCTAAGGCCATGTCGGTCAAAAACTGCTCTAAGGAATCATAGCGCAGGGCAATCCGTTGGAGTGATTCCAAATCACTCATGCGTTTATCAAAATCATCATATTCTTCCATCAAAATGGGCCAATAGAATTTTTGGAATATTTTAAGGAGTTCCACAGGAGATGGATGCTGAACATCAAGCTGTTGATAAATTTCCAATAATTTTTTCAGTTCTTCTCTATTCTTTAGTAATTTCTCAGCAATATTTATCCCTTTTTGCTCTTGAACAATGTGCTGAATCATCTGCTGCGCACCCTTAGGACCAATCCCCCGCATTAACAATAAAACCCGACGCCAACTAAGTTCATCAAAGTTATTTTGGACAATACGTAAATAACTGATAAGGTCTTTGACATGGGCGGCCTCCACAAATTTTTGTCCTCCATACTTAATGAAAGAAATTCCTTGACTTGCCAATTCAACCTCCAAATCATTGGAATGCCAACCTGAGCGGAACAAAACAGCCATATCGTTCAGGGGGACTCCCCCTTCCATCAATTCCTGGATCTTTTGGACAATGTATTTTGATTGGCTATGTTCATCTTCGGCTTCCACATAAACAGGGAGGCGATACCCTTGTCTTTTCGTATAAAGGGATTTTGTAAACTTTTCACAGGCGGCCTTAATCACTTCATTGGTCAAGTTTAATATAGGTTGCACAGAGCGATAATTCTCCTCAAGCGTAATGATTTTAGTCCCTGGGAACATTTTGGGAAAATTCATAATATTCTTAAAGTTAGCCCCACGAAAAGAATAAATACTTTGGGAATCATCCCCTACCACCATAATATTGTCATGCTCACACGTCAGAAGACGAACAATCTCGGCTTGAAGTTTATTCGTATCCTGATATTCATCAACCATGATGTATTGATATTGACAAGAAAGCATTCGACAAATATCGGGATGCCGTGTTAACAAATCTTTTAAATAAATCAGCAGATCATCGTAATCCAAAAGAGACATGGATCGTTTGTACCGAGTATATTCTTCTTTAATCCTTTGAATAGCAGCGGTCCATTCCAGATAATAAGGATATTCTTCAAAAATCACCGTTTCTAAATCTTGTGCCTTATTGATACTTTTAGAAATAAGATCCAGTAAAGTATTTTTCTTAGGGAAACGTTTATCCTGTTGGGATAATCCCAGATGCGTGCGTATAAGATGCACAGCACTTTCCGCATCCGTTTGATCAAGGATAGTAAAGTGCGGGGACAATCCTAAAGGGGAGGAGTATTTTCTTAGAATCAGATTCGCAAAGGAATGAAATGTTCCGCCTGCAACCTTTTGGCAGCGTTCATCCAAAAGGTGAGAAGCTCGCTTAAGCATCTCAGCGGCAGCCTTACGTGTAAATGTCAAAAGAAGAATCTGATTAGGACTTATTCCCTGTTCAACCAAATAAGCCACCCGATATACCAAAACACGTGTCTTTCCGCTTCCCGCGCCCGCAATGACAAGATGCGGACCTCGTGTTGAATAAACAGCTTGTACTTGAGCAGGGTTAAGTTCTTTTTGATAATTAATTCCTTTTGGGTTCACAAGGGGCATTATATAGCATTGGTTTTAATGCTCAATGTTTTTGCGACATTTTTTAAAAACCAAAAGGGGCCAGAAATAAATTTCTGGCCCCCCTTTTTGAATTCACTCATGAAAAAAATCAAATATTATTGATACTTACGAATGACGCTAATCACTTTTCCTACGATGGACACATTTTGATCCACCGGTATTGGTTCATATTTCGGATTGGCTGGTTCTAGGTAATATTGTTTTCCTCTCTTACGCAAATTCTTAACCGTGGCTTCCTCACCAATCAAAGCCACCACTGTTTCTCCCGTCTTTGCAATGTTCTGTCTATGCACTAAAACCAAATCATCCGGCATAATGCCAGCATTAATCATACTATCCCCTTTCACCCGCAAGGCAAAGGTACCGTCGTCCGAAAACACTAAACTATCCAAATTAAGATAGCCTTCGATTTCCTCAACGGCTAGGCTTGGTAAGCCTGCCTGAACACGCCCTAATATTGGGATGGAAAATATCGCTTCACGAATCAATTCAATGGCCCTGGACTTATTAGCGGTCACTCGAATAAAACCTTTGTTGACCAAGGCGTTTAAATAATCTCGAACGGTCCCCGTAGAGGAAAATCCAAAATGGCTGGCAATCTCACGAATGGTGGGTGGTAGTTGACTAGACTTAATTGCTTGATAAATAAATTTTAGGACTTCTTTTTGTTTTAGGGTTAGTGATTGTTGTTCATTCATGATGGACAAGTTACCACACGCCTGTGTGGATGTCAAGAAACTTTTCAATTTTTAAATAACGACCCGTCAAAGGCAAGCTAAATAATCTAGAGGGAAATATAAATCTTCAACTACAATTTTTCTTCTCATCGCAATGCGTATTCAGTGAATCCGATTCCTTAGTACGCTGGTACTCTTGTAAATCTTTCATCAAGTCCAAGATTAATTGCGTATCAAAAATATTGTCTTTACTTTCATAAGCCCGAATCAAGTTCGACAAAACTCGCCCGATGATGGTTTCCGCATCGGCCTTGTTATCAATAAGCTCAGCAATAAAAGGAGACGATTCTTTTAACGTTGCGATGATCTCGTTTCGGTCAATCATGCGTCCAGCGTTAAAGCAATCCACGAGGAGTTTACGTCCCTGGTCATGGATACTCGCCATGAAATGGCCGGGTAAATTACATCCCTCAATGGTAAGTCCGATTCGTCGCCCAACCAAAATATAAATAATCGCTAAACTAATGGGGATCCCTCGTTTTTCCTTGATCACATAAATCAAATTACTATTTTGAGGATTATAATAATCCTCAGTGTTACCTTTCAATCCTTTGGTCTGAAATAAAAATTGGGCTAAATGCTGGGCATCAAATACGGAGTGACAACTTTCGAATTCTTGTGCCAACTGGTCTAAAAGCGTTGATAGTTTCTCTCGATATTGATCACCGCTTTGAAATTCGGCTAATAAACATAAAGCCTTCTCCAATTTTTCATTATCCTGAAGCATAGGAAACCAACTCGACCAATTTTGTCGTAACCATGTTCTTTGCTGGCTTTCAAAAATTTCTTTTAGAATTTGATTCTGCTGGATATTCAGTGATATAGACAAGCGATCTAATTCTCTTTTAAGGGAAGGACCAAAGGCAAGGAGTTCTTTAACCACCATTTCTTGTACCTGGTGTGATTCATCATCAAGAAGTTCTAATAAATATGGTAAATCTTTAAGACCGGGCATACTGTAATCCCTTAATCATTGATCATCGCAACTTTTCTGCCTGCATAATTTGATGAACCGTTGGATAAATAAATTTTTCCCAAACAGCATATTCCTTGGCCGACGGATGTAATCCATCGCTGGAAACCAAAGAGGAATCATCCTTCATTCCTCTGGAGACATTATAAAGATCAACAACCACTAATCCATGCGATGCTGCTTTCTGGACAATGACATTGTTAAACGTTCGTATTTTTTCTCGTAAATTGTGAGGATCCGGCCAACTTGAACCTTGTGGCGTTATCGAAAAATCCGGGATAGTTAAAACAACCAAACGATCCTTCTGGGGTAAAACGACCAGCATCCGTTCAATCACAATAGCCAATCGTTGAGCAAAGGTATTCACGTCCACACCTTGCACACAATCATTGGCTCCAATGAGCAAAGTAGCAAAACTCGGATGAAACTTTTCAAACACAGGCAATTGTTCCTGAATGACCTGTTGAGCAGTCTTCCCGGCGATGGCTAAATTAGCAACTAAATTAATTTTTATTCCTTCGGACTGTAGATGACGCGTCAGAACAGCCGGCCAAGATTGTTCTAAAGAAGCGCCTGTGCCAATCGTATAAGAATCACCCAAAGCGACATAACGAATCTCTGCAATCATTTGGGCAAATCCATAAGCTGCTAAAGAAGGAGTCACGAAGATTGATATCATTCCTAATAGAAAAAAAACTGGCTTCATCAATCGATTAATGGAACTCTTCGCCTTTTTCTTGCGTTTTATTATCAGGTTTAGATTTATTTTCGGAGGGTATTAAACTTAAACACTTGTTAATCTTGATTAACAACTCTTCTATCTTAATAGGTTTGACCATATAGTCTTTCACTCCCTTATATCGAAAAATAGCCTCCCATTCATTATGGGCCGTTAAGACAATAATCGGGATAGATTGCGCCACTTTTAGTTTTTTCAGTTCAAACATAAAAGTATAACCATTCATCCTCGGCATTTGGATATCCAAGACAATCAAATCTGGCTTAAATTGGTTAACTTTTTCTAGTCCGATATCTCCATCTAAGGCAATCTCTACCTCATAACTCTTTTGCTGTAATGCCGACTGAACAATCCGCACATTAGTTCGATCGTCATCAATAACCAAAATCTTCTGAGCCATTATCTTTTCCTTTTTATAAGTTCCAGTGAAGGGTATTAAGTTAATACTATTATATGCGAATTATGTTGCATCGAAATAGACATTTGTATAATTATTACACGATTATACTGTTTTATCGCGCTGTAATGCAAGCGTAATAATTTTCTTGATTAACTGGTTATATAAGATATTCATTTTCGCAGCGGATTGGGCCATCTCATCAATCTTAGCCAAACACGGATTCGCATTGGCTTCCAAAATATACACTTTGCCCTCGGGAGTAACACGGATATCAAAACGAACATAACTTTGCATATTCAAGGCGCGATAAGCTCGTTTACAAACATCCACAATCTGTTCTTCTACCCCATCGGCTAATTTGCCAGCAAAAACGCTTTTGATCCCCCAGTGGTCTCTATACTTGTCATCCCATTTCGCCTTGTAGGTGGCAACACGGGGTTCGTCCTCGGGAAGTTGTCCAAACTTCATCTCTCGCGGTGGTAAAACCGTTAAACGCTTATTGCCTATCACACTCACATAAAGTTCTCTCCCATCAATATATTCCTCAGCAATGGCATCCATATTCATGTTTTCATGAATAAATTTTATTCGTTCAACAAAAGTCTCCTCGTTTTCCACAATCGATGCCTGAGAAATACCGCGAGAAGCTTCTTCACACAAGGGCTTAATAATAGCAGGAAGTTTTATCGTCTTCGGCCGCCAAATGCGGTATCCTTTGTAAAACGTGTGAAAACGGGGGACGCGAAGTCGGTGAAATCTTAATATTTTTTTACTTAACGCTTTATTGTTGCAGATAAACAAAGCATCGGAGGAAGCCCCAGTGTAAGGGATCCCTAGTGTTTCTAAAAGTGAGGCGATGTTTTTATCCAAATACGCCTTACCATCAAAAACCTCCACCATATTAAACACGACATCTGGTTTAAAGTTATTGATCTCCTCCAAAAGAGGCGTGATATTATTGAAAAGCCCTAATAACCTCACCTCATGCTCTTGGGCTTTAAGGGCTTCAAAGACATCATGCTCGGTATACATATTTTCGGGATCGGCAAATTCTTCTTTAAAGTCATAGCCTCGGGGTGTCTCGTAAGGGGTATTAAATATCAAAAGAACTTTCATTTCTTTCTTCTCTTTCTTTCACCGCGATACCAGCCCGTATAAATATAATTCATAATGAGGGTGGTGGTATAGGTTAATATATTAAGTAATGTGACTGATTCTGTCTCGAAGCATATCAGTTTTAACGCTCGGCATCTTTGATAAATCGCCTTTAAGACATCGTGAATGATATATTTTTTCTCTCCCGTCCAGTTGGAAACAGTATGGATTATTTTCTTTTTATATTTTTTAATAAAAACCGTAGCCAAAAGTCCTTCCTCAGGCTGTTCTTTTTGTGCAAAAATTTTTTTTAAATTATCATCGTGGAAATCAGGGAAGTCTTCTGCCAAATAATATTTCTTTTTCTTATAAAAATTTTCAAGAGTGACTTTTAAAGTTCTATAGTGCCAAAACTTCCTTCCCTTTTTAACCAAAGGAGGTTTACCTTTGATCATGTGCATAACGTGATCCACATAATTAAGTTTTTGTATAGCTTTCCATCCCTGATACTGCTTCTGCCAATCCAGATGAGGAGTAAGCCACACCGCAAACGTTTCCACAAAATCTTCCTCAGGGTGATATTGGGCGTAAGATCCTTCTAGATGACGAACATAGTTTTTACTATATAGTTTAAAACGATACGTCTCTGGGTACTCTTGGTCCGGTGAACCAAAAATCTCTTGCCACTTTTTTTCTTTGTGAAGTTCATAGGCATAACAAATGGCATGCCCGGTCTCATGCCGTAACAGTTTCATACACCACTCTTTTGTTTCTCCTTCGGCCTCGAGCATCATCTTCTTCTCTAAACGCGTCAGCGTAGGATGCGCTAGATAAAAAGGAATTCCTACGACCGGTTCCCCTTCGGGGGTGAGCCACTCATCGGCAAGGTAACAGATTGGTTTAAAAATTAACTGTCTTTGTTCCAGTTCTTGATAAAGATCTTGAATACATTCTTGTAGCCATGTTCCTTCCAAGTTCAAAGGCAAATCACATATACGCAGATTAAGAAGTTCTCGCTCCGAAATTTTTGCTAAATCGACAACAGATGGTGTTTGTTGCGGTAAAGAGGATATCTTATTCATGGCATCCAAAAACTAAATGAACTATTAATATTCAAATGCTTTCTTTTTATTATACAATGAATCTGGACAAAACCATATTTCTACCACAAAAATTAAAGGGCTTGGACTTTGACTCGCCGTAAAATTCTTTTCAAATTTCTCTGACGGACATCACCGGGTTGTAAACTTAAAGCATTCATTGTGCCTGTCGCCACAGCGAATTGCATGCTTTCGGAAAATGTCTGTTTTTGATAAATCCCCCAAAGAAATCCAGCAATAAACGCATCGCCACATCCTACGGGATTAACAACTTTAATTTTTGGCGGCTTTACCCAATAAACATTGTGTCCGTCGAAACCAACAGCACCTCGAGCTCCCATGGAAATAATACTTATCTTGATGCCCATTGCAAAAAAGAAGTGAACAGCCTTTTTGACCTTTAAAAGAGAATCTAATTTTCTATCGATAGCATATTGCGCTTCCTCCAAATTTGGTTTAATCATAAATGGTTTTGCTTTCAGGCCAAATGACAAAGACTTACCACTTGCGTCTAGAATGGTTAAAACATTTTTCCTCTTGGCCATATCAATGAGGTCAAAATAGACATTCTCTTTAATCCCCGGAAGATTGCGACCCGCTAGCACAACGCACCATCTTTTTCTCAAAAGAGAAAAATATTTTGATTTTAGATTCTGGAAATCTCGGGATTTTCCCCGAGGTCCTTCTTCCACAAGCCGAGTGATTTGATTTGTTCGCACATCAATGATAGTCGTGTTGGTTCTAGTCTCTGCGTTCAGCAAAACAAAATCGAACCCAATACCTTCTTTCTGAAGGCATTGGCAAAGATGTTTCCCCGCCGGCCCTCCGATAAATCCTGTCGTTATACTTTTCAAACCAAAATGGTTTAGAGCCCTTGTCACATTGATCCCTTTCCCACCCGCGCTCAGCATTTTTTTCTCACAAATGGAATTTTTACCCGCAGAAACATAACGGCCCTTCCATATCTTATCCATGGCCGGATTAAGGGTGACGGTTAAAACATATTTTTTGCGAACATTCATTGGCTAAAATAACTTGTCAATATCTATTTTTCTTGCTAAATTGAGGTCACTTAATGACCGTTTGATTTATTTAATATCCAGGAGTTGTAAAGATATGTCCATCCTTTATTCATGCAGAAAAATTTTCCAATGCATCACTAAATTATTACTGATTGGTTTCTTGTTTTCTTCATTCATTAACTTGTCTATTAAAGTCGCCCTTGCTAATGAGAAAGAAAACATTCCCTCTCATAGTTTTATTATTGGTCAAGAATCCTTTGAAACCCAAGGTGTCTTGGTCGCGCGTCCCAATCCTTCCGATGTCCAAATTTTTAATCTGATGACCGCCAATAACATTCACTCTCTCGAAGATTATGCGCAGTGGTTAAAAGGAAATATCAAATATCAATCGGACGGGCCGCAAGACACTTGGGCTACCCCTATGGAGCTTCTCCATAAAAGAAGCGGTGACTGTGAAGACTATGCTTTTCTCAATTTAGCTGTCTTAAAAATTTTAGGTTATCAACCGCACTTTTTTGCCCTCGGTCGGCCCGGCAACTTTCATGCCATTTGTTTATTCAAAGTAAATGATGATTATGTCTGGTTTGACAATACCGAATTAAGACGCACAAAAACAAAAACGATCATCGAATTTGCCCAACAAATTGTCCAAAACTACGACTACACCTCCCTTCACGAATTAGATCCAAAGACTAAAAAATGGCAGCTTATCTTTAAAAAATCCTAAGCATTGCTTTTTTATTGACCTCCCATAAAAAATATCCATACGATAAAATTGTAATTCAAATCATTGTTCATAAAGATTGCAAGGGATCGGGATGCTTAAATTGATAGTGCAACTTTTCTTTGAGTTTACGATTACTGATAATTTTCTGAGGGGTACCTTGATTGGATTCCATAAATGTGGGGGGCCTCACACCAATCTTTAAAGCAGCTTGTGTGTACAATTCTTTTCTTGTGGGATGCTCGTCCGCACAGGCATTGAAAATTTGTCCATGGATATCTTGCCGAACAATTTCAATAATAATCCCGGTGCAATCATCCAGATGAATTAAGTTGACCGGGCTATCACCAAAACGGATATCGTTTTTTTCTGCAAGAAATTGCCCAATCTTGCGAGTCCCTCCATACAACCCAGCAAAGCGTAAGATCGTCGCTCGAAAATGTTTATTTTGAAGAAGACTTTGTTCGATTTCTAGAAGAACCTTTGCTCTTAAACTGCTAGGTTGAAAAACATCATCTTCTGTGACCAAACCTATCGAATCAGGATAAACCGAAGTGGAACTGGCAAAGATAAGACGATCAATTGGAGATTGTTCTACCTTTAAGATGACCTCATCAATTTGTTGTTTATAAATGTGCGGGTCGGAGAGATTACGTTTGAAGGGAATATTGAGGAATAAGATATCTGCCTGAAAAAATTCCTCAAAGCGTTCCCCTAAAATCTTCGGGTGACAATGAATCAAAAATGGAAGTATTCCAACATCTTGTAGAACACTTAATTTTCCCGGCGTGGTTGTTGATCCTTTGACATGATATCCTAAATCAACCAAATTTTTTCCCAAAGGAAAACCCAACCAGCCGCATCCCAGAATGCTGATGGCTTTGGATGGCATCTACTTTTTTGAGATTACTCAAGCAAGGTTTTCAATTCTTCCCAAGTTTTCTTGCCAACAATGCCGTCAGCTTTAAGCCCACGATCTTTCTGAAATTTACTTATGGCTGAACGAGTTTTATGTCCCAATTTACCATCAATAGCACCATCATAATATCCCGCCTTCTGTAAAGCGGTCTGCACATCCGTTGGATTCGCATCAACTCGGAGAATTCCCTCTCTCGGAGAAGACTTTGCCTGTTCTTCCGAAGAACCTTTGGTTATATCCTCTTTTCTTTTCGCCTCGGACGTTAACTGGTCGACCTCACTTTTTAGACTAACAACCTCTTCTTCTTTTAAACTCAATTTTCTCTCTAGTTCACTGACTTTCGTTTGCAGCTGAGATACTGTCTGTGTCTGGGTTGAAGCACATCCCACGAATCCTAAGAGCAATAATCCACTTAAAACTATTTTAACCACGGCCCCCTCCTTCTTTAAATTTATACCATTAAATATTTAGTTAAATTCTGAACTAAAATTCAATGAACTGTTAAAAGTCGCTTGTTATTTTAAAAATTTATCTTGAACAAATATACGTTCGTATTTTATCACAAAGTTCAATTCACGCTATGATTCTTCAATAAATTTTCAACATTATTTTTGCATAATCTTCTAATCCTCGTAATATAGAAAGTTGAGAAAAGGAAAGATCTTAACCACAAGATCGTTTAATATCCGACCTGCCGTGAACCCCAAATTCACCCTTTGTATTTGTTCGTATAGCAAAAAAATACCCCCGCTTTTAGCGGGGGTAACCGTGGCTGGTGATGAGCATTACAAGCTGAGCTTAAGTCAGTGTTACTGACTTTTTGGGGGAGAGATCTGGTAACTTCCAAATAATATTTATTCTTAAAGAATGACAGAAACTTACCTGAAAAATCCTACGTTCTTGGGTCATATAAAAATTGCCTTTAACACGAAAAGAGAAATCTTCTGTTTTTGTTTTCGTATTATAGGATTTCTTAATAATGACATCTGGTCTTTCTAAGTTTTCATTTGTCAATTCAACTCTACTCACAATGTAGACGAAATGTTTTCTAACGTAGGTTTTACATTCGTTATCCTCATTACGCTCAGTGAGTGTAATCATTTTCCTTCTGCTCTTTAACGAATGTTTCTTTTTGTATAATATTTCCCTCATGAATGCCTCTTTTCAACAATTTGACCCTATCTTGCGTAACATAGAAATATGCTCTTTACTACCTCTCTTGACTATAATTCATTAGTTAGTGGAAGTATAGCATGTGAAAATTTATAAACAAGGGGTTTTGGGGCATCTTGAGAAAACGCTTTCTTAAAGACACACTAATTTTGGCATTGTTGTAACATATTATTTTATAATAAGTTACAGAAATTTTGTTTGAACAAATTAAATTTTGGTAACTCAATCTAGGTAAAATTTAAAATAATTAAAGCCAAAAAGTGGAAAAAAGGAGAGGTAAATTGATAAATTTATTTAAGGGGATTTGT
>JAHFGK010000171.1 GCA_023247475.1 Candidatus Omnitrophota bacterium | reverse complement strand
AACAGGACCGGGTACCCAGAACTCATTTATTCACTCAGACTTACTAATGATGTGTCACCGTAATGATCAATTACTGATCTTTCACTTATTTGTTTGTTATCTAATCCAGAATAAATAAAATAACTACTCCAAGGATAATCTTTTGCTTCTGCTACAATCCCCACTTTTATTGGATTGTTGTGGATATAATCGAGGCACCCTAAGATATACTTCTCTCCTTCAATGATCTCGTTCCAGGTACCCGGTCCTGTCTTGGAAGACATAATTATTTGTCTTTTAGGGCTAAAAAGTCCAGATCGTTGGGAAAAAGTTTATCGGCTTTTTCCATTATAGGGATAAGATATAAATCGTTGTTAAGCCCCTTATATGATTTGGCTAATCCAAGCAAGATGTCTCTCCTGTCTGGCTTAATCTTGTTTGCTTTATAAAAACAAATAAGAGATTCAAAATAATTTGAATTATCAAGATATTGTGTCCCTTCCTTAAGAATTTGCTCTAAATCTGCTTCTGAAATTTCGGAATAATTTCCAATTTTCGTGCCAATGCTAGTTTCATAGGCATTGATTTCCTTAACATCATCATCCCGTAAAACATTTATAATTTTTCGTAAGGTGTCTGCATAATAAGTGTATGATGTCATCATTTTCGCAATGCCCTCCTCCACTTCGCCATTATAGGTAGGAATTTGTGCAGGGGTTGTTCCACCCTTAATGGCAGACAGGGTATTCGCCATTGAAATCTTTCCAATTTGCTCACGAAGCAAATACCCTTTAGTTAAATAGTCAATGCCCTCAATCCTAAGCCGAATGATGTTTAACAAGTTGTCTTTGATTTCTTTTGTCCGGGCCGTAGGCGGCGCTAGATCCTTCAACAGATTCTGGCTTTGAGCTAGATATTCCTTTGCTACATAAAATTTAGGACTTAATGCAAGCTTAATAACGTCGCCGTAACCGTTTTTCTCAATAATTGATTCTTTATCAGCTTCATACAACTTGTTTTGGCCAACTTCCATCTTGTTGTCCAGAATTTCAAAGACCGTTCTCAGAAAACTGCACTCATTTTCTGCCTGCCTAGAATATTCGTCAACAAATTCGTCAACCCGATTAGACGGTTTCGAAGCCTTCTTCTGATTTGCAACAGAAATGGCAACCGCCAGAAAAACAAAAATAATAAAAATGGTTTTATTTTTCATATACTTTGCATAGATTTTGAATGAATAACAGCGAATAACAGGACTATTACTCGCCTTCTATTATCCTACTTCGTTCCAGGTACCCAGTCCTGTCTTATTGTCTTATTAGTTTACAAGATAAAGTGTTGCACTTAAAACTTGAAGGTTACCTGCTCCTTTATCTTATCTCGTTAAGATATTCAGGATCCAATAATGTATTGTTGTCTGATCCACTAGTAAGAAACGATATATCAAACTTACCTCGAAAAATATTTTTATCTTCCAAAAAAGCTATATAACGATAAGATTTTCCTATCACAATGTTGTATGACATTGAAACATGATCTATGCTAATAATGCTTCCAACGGGTACATCCACAATTTTTCTACCATTAAAGTCTGGCGTTACCAAAACAACGCTCCAACTATCCTCAAGCTTAGCAATTACTAAAGGGCGAATAACCTGATATCTTTTTCCAATAAGGTAATCAAATTCCTTGCTTTTTACCGAAAAAGCTGGAAAATCGACTCCACTAAAAAGTGTGGAACAACCAACACTAAAAGGAAGGACTAATAACAACACAAACAATGTCATGTTTTTCATTCCTGGATTCCTTTAGTTCTTAGGGTATCTTTGGGATAAATATCCATAAATATTATGCGGCGCGCCTGCCGTAACGATTCCTATGCTTCCACCGATACCCATCCTAATTGGATTTAGAGTTCCAAACAGAGAGGTGATCGGATCAGAAAATCTCGAATCGAATGTTAATATACCTGTACTACCTCCGGGTATCAGGAAAGAGTTTCGCGCAGTAGATTCTAAGACTGCCGTACCAAAATAATTGATTGTTGATTGACTTAGTGAATTAGCTGGCAGTGACTGAAAAGCCCTTGTAAATAAAATAGTCGCTTCACTGTGAACATCAAAAACCGCGGCTGGATTAGCAGACACTACAGTGCTGATTATTTTTGTATATTCATTTAATAAAGTTTTAGAACCGGTGAACTTAACAATTCCTGATTCGATAAAATCAGAAACAGGGCCATGTGTTTTATTCCAAATAATTGCATCGTATTTCACGGCAAGATTTCGATTTGCTTTAATCAGGATATCTTTAGCCCCTTCCTGAGTTGTATTAATTCCAGTCGCTAAAGTGTTATGAACTTGGCTATAATCTGTAATAATCTTACCTTCTGCATTTAATAATTGTACTTCCTTGGGATCTAAAGCATTATAAATCCCCTGACCAACATTCCATGCCAAGGCAGTCCACCCTAAAATGTTACTTACTTTTACTGAGTCCCTTCCACCTGTATAACTTGCCACTACCGAGGCAATATCTAAAGTAGATCCCACTGGATTAACTGGAAACGTAATAATGTCAACGACTACTCTTACAGCATTCAAAAGATGCCGAAAAAATTTCTTCCAAGACCACTTATGCCCGTCAGGGTCTATGTTGTTAACGGGGTTATTGTTAGCGTAAGTATATCGATTTAAAGTTTGCGGATTACTGTAATCCTGAACAATCGTATCCGCCGTTATAAACCTCCCCAACGATGGGTCACTAACCGTGGTCGATTCATTACGACGCCTTACCGTTTGTCAAAGAGCAATTTTGCCTCAACTACGGAAAATATTTCGACTTTTTTTCAGTAGTGGGACTGCTTTTATTTATCCTTTAACTCTTCACCAATTACATCCGCTAATTTTTTGCCATCCGCCGTGACCAAACCCTTGTCAATCATAAGTCTATTTTTTCGTGTATCAACATAAGATTTGATATCCTGCGTAAGCTGATCAACTAACTCCGCTTTAGCCTCATCACTATACAGGGAAACCTTGATGCGATAAAATCCATATATCTTTAAACCTTCGATAGGACCATAAGCAACATGAAGGGATTGCGTCTTAGGATCAATTACTCCTTCTTGTATAATTGGTTTCTTTTTATGAAGGGGATCCTCAAGCTCCATCCGCACGTATAAATTTTTATCCCTATCTTGCGTAATATCCCACAGGCAATAATACCGGGCACCATATTTCGACACATAGAACCCACCCTGGAACGTTTTCAAATATTTACTCGTTTGAGGTTTGGGATCAAATAAAAACTGGTCCTCCTGCGAACGAATACCCGAAATCAAAATTTCCTTAATCGTTCCTGCGAATACCAAACTGGCGAAACAAAAAATGGTGACTGGCAACAAACCTAATAACAGAAGTTTGAATGGCTTCATATCTTAAAATGCAGGGTATCCAAACCAATAAAGATATTTTCCGTCGTCTTGAGGATCATAAGTTTCCTCGCCTACTCCAAAACTAACAATTTGAAATTGCGCATTATTCAAAGCCGCACCGGTAAAATATACGAGATTATGAACTGGCCGCTTGTTTAAATAACGGCCCATTATGTAGTCATAGTATTTTATCCCCGCAGATGCCGAACCTTGAAAATTGGCCTCATCAAGTGGAGGGAAAAACCTTGCTCCCGGCATTTCCAATCCAACCGTTTCTTGCGTCTGCCCGTATTTTGTGTCCAAATCGCCCTTAATCGCCTTAAATTTTTCCAAAGACAGTTCTTGTTTTACTTGGTCGCTAAAGGAATCGTAACACTTGTCCAAATTTCCGGTTTCAATCTCGCTCAGCCAGCCTTTCAAAAAGTCATCAGCCATTTTCCCTGCGGAAGACGAGACAACACCGATCATACGATTCTGCCCCAGATGACTAACACCCACAAAGTTATAACTTTTAATAGCACAACCAGACCCGAAGAGAACCAACAACAATAAAGCACCCCATTTTTGCATAATTTCATTCCGCTTCTTTAATGTTAGGGTAATGTGCTATTTTAGCCACCAAAAATTAGATTTGGCTTGAGAATTATCGACGGTGGCCCTTTAGAACCAACAAATTTTTTTGTATATAAAAATAATCACCTACGAAACAGGAGCCTCTCGTCATAAAAACTATAAAATTTAGTGGCTAAATTGTCACTATACCCAATGTTATTTATAATCTTCGGTCGTATAACTGACTATCCCGTTCTTAAATTTTACAAATCTTGTGGGTTCAAGTGATATCGGAAATGGTTTATACCACCAACCTTCTCCTCCTGGATCGTACCACCAAGCATTGGGATCCGTACTAAAATCATCTGTCTTAGTAGGCTTCCCCCAAGAGGCTATCACTTGTTCTTTTGTCATACCTTTGATCACTTTTCCTTCGAGAATAGCTTGCTTAATTTCTTCGTCTAACCATGGTTTCTTAGACACATATTCTTGTCTAGAATCTTGACTGGGTTTTATCAAGGGACCATTGGCAGCACAGCCTGTTACCGTTAGGAGAAAAATGGTACACATCAACGTTATTGTCTTTAAAAATGGGGTTTTCATCATTCCCCGTACATCCTTGTAATATGGAACTGTGAATACCCCATGCCTGACGCCTGACTATTGGGGCCAATCCCATACCAACCGGAATTACCAGCTTTGTTATACACATAGGCATTACACGTTGAGCAGACCTTCTGGCCAGGTAAAAAGCCATAGTTGATTTTTTGCCGATTGGCTACGGTCAGAGCTTGATTAACAACTTCTTGATTGCCGCGGAACCGTTGGGAAACATATGCCCCACGTCCTTTATATCTTTCAGTATTAACTATCCTAACGCCATTATCTCCTATCGAAGACTGAACCATTTCAGTTTTACTAACCATTGTCCCAGTATGCGAAAATACCCCTCCTTCAAAAAATGAGATAAGCGCATTTACTGGACCGTCCGGCTTTAAATAAATGGCATCGCCTTTCTGAGCATCTTGTTGGCCTAGGGTTGGCATAGGAGCAAGCAAACCGCCTGCCGTCGCTGCTAGATTGTAATAAGCTCCGTTAGCTGCACCTTCGCCAAATTCGCCGCCCTGAATCACAGAGGCAACTC
>JAHFGK010000170.1 GCA_023247475.1 Candidatus Omnitrophota bacterium | reverse complement strand
GCCCATTAAACCGTATGAACTGGTGATTGGGAAATTAATTCCTTATATCTGTGTCGGGATGGTGATTGCCGTCTCCATTATTGCCGCGGCTTATTTTTTGTTTGCGGTTCCTATTCGCGGTAATCCTTTGACTTTATTTTTATTAACACTTCTTTTTCTTATAGTTTGTTTAGGGTTTGGGCTGTTGACCTCGACCGTCGCCGACAACCAACAGCAAGCCTCGCAGGTGATAATGCTCTTCGCCGCGCCGTCCATTTTACTGTCGGGATTTATTTTCCCTCGAGAAACCATGCCCGCCTTTGTTTTTTATCTCGGGTACGGGATTCCTTTAACTTACTTCCTTAAGATCATCCGCGGAATTATTCTTAAAGGCCTTGGCTTTTTTGACCTATGGGATCAAACCCTTCCTCTTTTGGTTATGGGAATTGTCATTTTGTGGTTAAGCATCACGCGGTTTCATAAGCGATTAAATTAATAAAAAACATGAGTACTTAATGCCTGTCCGAACGCTTGTTGAATACATCAAGGCGGAAGATCAACCAGAGGATTTCCGGTGATTATCCCACCTCCCATAAAATCAGGCCATCGAAGCCCTAAAGCTCGTTAAAAGGGTATTGCCGACGAATGAGAATCCTACACTGGTTGCACAAAGATACTGAGTATATTCTACTTAATTTGTGAGAGAAAATTACCACTGGCACCGTTTCCTTTTAAAAATTTTTCTTTTTATCCCCTTCATCGTTTTTGCATTTATTTTCATTCCTGAATTGCCATGTCAAATTGTTTGGGCTTATCAGGAAGGAGAAGATTATTCTTTTAAAATCGATTCCTACCAGAAATTCGATAAACTTATGACCTTGGCTGGCGAGTTTGAACAATCTTATCGTGGTCCGGCGATTGTGGCCATTGTCCCTCATGCTTCCAAGACCGACCAATTTTGCCAATCTTTATCGCCAACAGAATGCCTAAAACGTCCGATTTTTATCAAAGAGGGCAGCTTTAACTATGAACATTTCCTGAGTCTGCTTAAAGAACTCTATCCCAAAGCCTTTGGCCCCATTACAAATGCCAGTCAACTTTTTACGGGTGTCAACCGTATCTATGATGCCGTTGCCATTCACCGCATTCATCAATCTCCGGATCCTGCGCATCCGCTTTATGGATTTGAGCATGAATATCAAACCACCGCCCTTTTAACAGTTGAAGAGCTTAATAATATCCGTTTGCAGATTAATCCCGTTTTCACTCTCGGTGAATTATATTTTTATCCCGATTTAACCTCGACAATGGATAAATTCGCCAGAAACGATTTGATTAAACAATGGACGGCCCCTTTCCCTATATTTTATGAGACATTATGGAGATATGACATAAAATCGGCTGAGGACTTACAATTTTTTGTAGGAGAACAGAATCCGGATTTTACTATACAAGGATACGTGCCTATGCAGCCCAACGCTGATCTTCATTGTCAGGATCTTGCTCAAAAAGGAGTAACCAATTGCCTGACCAAGACGATCTTTTTCCATCCTAATGATTTTACATGGCATGGAGGGTTACTGCGCACCTATTCCGAACAACAGTTTCTAGCCGAAGGTCAGGATATTTACAGTATCTTTAATGCTGATGAGAAAAGAATATATATGTTTTTTGAGATGTATCATAAAATTGAGGACCCGCCTTTTGTGTATACCTGGACCATTTTCTGGCACGGACAAAATACTAAGCCTACTTTGGAAGAATTAAAAAGAGCTTATCAGGAACTGTCAACTCATTTCAAAGCGGGACAATTATTTTTCTTCCGATCGAATGCCTCACAAAGCGATGACCTGATCTCCTGCGAGAATCCGCCATTTCCTTTATCCGCTGATGACTGCGGCGCAGGAGGGATCAAAGCGGAATTCATCCCTTATAACCTAGGCGTCGGTTACGGGAGAGTAAGAATGTTTAATACCCTAAATGATTATGAATTATATTTGAAAAATAATCGTATCACCTGGCAAGATATCCTCGTTTTTGGAGAACCTCCTCTAGATATCGAGGCTCCTTTCGCAGGATCTGTCACCACGACTTCGCAGCAACGCGATCTGACACATCTGACCTTACGGGCGGCGCGAAGGAATGTTCCTAATGCCTATGCCAAAAACGCCTTAGAAATTTTTAAACCTTACGACGGACAGTTGGTTAAGATCACTGTTGGAGAAACAGATTATACCGTCGTAGCAGCCAATCTCACGGAAGCCGAAGCCTGGTGGAATTCAAAAAGGCCTAAAATAAAACCGCCTCTCCCCATTGATCCTCTCTATAAAAACCTTGATCGTTTGACAGAAATCAACGATGCACCAGAGGTCTGGTTCAGCCGGTTCGGGGGCAAGGTATCGAATCTGGCTAAACTGTATCGATTCCTGGATCCCAAATATCAGATCGAGGCGTTTGCCATTCCTTATTATTATTTCCTGTCATTTATGAAGACGAATGTTCTCAAAGAAGATTTTTTCAACAGTTTTTCTCATATCGATTCGGTTCAGCCGCCCATTTCGTTTTGGGAATATGCCCAGCATTTAACCTCCGATGAACATTTTCAAAATGATTCGAAGTTTCGTAACGATGTTCTGAATGATTTTTATCATTACGGCCGCGATTACGGTGTTGTGGTTGACAGTGATCTGGCCTTATCGCTTGAGACACGCATTAAAAGTCTCTGGCATTCTGATGAGCGAGGATATTATTCTGATATTGATAATACTCAAAAATCTGTACGGGTCCGCTTCCGTTCTTCCTCGAACATGGAAGACGGAGTGGAATTTAACGGGGCCGGACTTTATGAGTCGACGACGGTATGTTTACCAGACCAATTAGACGCAGACGAATTAGGTCCTTCCATTTGCGATGCTGAGGATAAAAAGGAACGGACGATTGAACGGGCCTTAAAAAAAGTATGGATGAGCCTTTATCTTCCCAGGGCCTGGGATGAACGGGAGTATTATCAACTGTCGCAAAACAAAGCGGTCATGGCCATCCTGGTGGATACCGGAAATCCTGATGAATTGGCCAATGGGGTTGCCTTAACAGGAGACCCTCTAACTCCGCAACCAATCAATAATTTGCATAACGATTATCGTAAATACTACGTGATCAATGTTCAAAAGGGAGATCTCAGCGTAGTCGATCCCCCCTTCGGCGTGGTAGCCGAAACGGATTTAATAAGTGTTTATCCAAATAAAGACTTTAACCTCATCGAAAATATTTCTAAAATTAACAATTCTTCTGAAATAGGCCCGGAAGAAAATGTTTTACGCGAATATGAATATGAAGAGTTAGCCAAGGTTATGCTGCAGGTTGAGAATGAGTTCTATAATCCGAAAAGTGAAGTTTATTTGAATGTCTTTCCCTATCCTCAGAACCGGGTCATTTTTGATTTGGAATTTAAATTTACACGTAAAGGGCTTATCTTTAAACAAGTTCGTCCTTATTTAATCGGGGCCGCCATTCCCTTGGATCCCAATGACATTATATTCCCCGAAAAACCGACAGGTCTAAAAATTTCCTCTGTTTCAAGTCGGAAAGTGGAACTCAGCTGGACTTCTCCCATCTCAAGCAATCAGGATCAATATCTCATCGAGCGCGGTTTAGGGCAAAGCAATGATTTCGAATTGGTCGGTGTGGCCGCTAAAGATAAAACATCATTTATCGATTTGACTGTTCAGCCAGCCCAACAATATCAATATCGCATTAAAGCTGAAAATCGTTTTGGCGAGTCTCAACCATCTGAGGTTTTATCGCTGAAAACTCTCCCGCCGGGATTTATTCGAGGGGATGCGGATGGCGACGGCCATGTAAGTATAGCAGATCCCATTTACATTCTAAGGAAACTATTTCTAGATTCAACATTATCATTTGATTGCTCTGACGCTGCAGATTCCAATGACGATGGGCAAATCAACATTACAGACGCAATTTACATTTTGAATTTTCTTTTTACAGGTCAAGTCTCTCAATTGCCTCAGCCATATCCTGCCCCCGGGACTGATCCAACTCTTGATGGTCTAACCTGTAACCGCTAAGTTATATAATTGTTGTAGAAAAAAGCAGACGTTATCCCGACTTCCCCATACTTTTTACTTCAAAACAATCCTCACCGGACAATGGTCAGAAACCATGACATCACTGAGGACAGAACTTTCCTTAAGGCGTGGTCGAAGGGAGGGCATTAATTTAAGCAGTTAAGCGTAACAGACATCGGTTTCCTGATGATTTTATTTTTCAATTAAATTCGGAGGAGTTAGACGATCCCACCTACAACTAAAAACTTATTGAAATAAGAAAACGCTTTCCCAAAACGATCTCAATCCCTTGTTTTGAACAGATTCATAGACTATACTTAAATTGTCAGTGTATAAAAAAATATTAGCCAACTTCTTAAGAGAAAATTTAATGTTCAGAATAAAAATTTTAATCACCACGCTTGTCCTCACCATCTGCACATCCTTTATGAGATTCCATCCTGCTTACGCCTGGCCAGGGTCGAGTCTCGTACCAGCAAGCAACAGTATCTCCACCAGCATAGCTTCAGTGAATAAAATGAAATTATATATTCGCGGTGATACAAACCAAGATACAAAACTGGATATATCCGATACCGTCACCCTTCTTAATTATTTTTTTCAGGGTAAACAAATCTTTAATCTGCCTGGTGTAAACGATGTCAATAGCGATGGCCGAGTCGATATCTCCGATCCGATTTACTTACTGGAATATCTTTTTGGTGGTGGTCCAGCGCCTCAGCGAGTAACGGTGGAAGAGATGTTAAAAAATTATGGAATTTTTTTGCCGGAACTGCTTGGTCAATTCATTAACGGGGCTATGACAGGAGAAAATAATCCTCAAGATCCAACTGATATTAATATAATTATTTTTGAATTTAAGGAGGGGACACTGATACATGACTTTTGTCGAATATTTCCAGAACTTTGTTACGGTCCCAATAGTTATATAAAGGAAGAGCTTAAAGTGGCCCTCATAACGTGTGGGCTAGCATCGTTCTGTGAACGGCACCCGGAAGCTTGTACTTCAAAAGAAAACGAGGCTGTTTGTGAACGAGAGGATACACTCACTTGGGTTTATACTGAAATGAAAAGGCTCTTGAAATGTGC
>JAHFGK010000169.1:3235-5155 GCA_023247475.1 Candidatus Omnitrophota bacterium | reverse complement strand
TCTTGCGGCATATTAACGAAATCCCATAAAACCAACTCTAAAGATACTTATAATAATTCATATTATTATAGTAATACTGTATTATTGTAAAGAAGAATTTTCGAAGGGCTAAAAGTAACGGAATAGCAATGAATTAAGACGTGGAGATAAAAACTTTGAGGAAATCCTTTAGTCGACCAAAGCAACCACTCTCGCCCAACCTTTCGTTCAATTATCTACCCAATAACAATAAAATTGATCATAACTTATCATACAAAATTACATAAAAGACGGCTCCCAATAAAAAAGCAAATATTCTCCATATGAAGCGAGGGTCGTGTGTTTGTCCCCACGCAAAAAGAGAGAAACCAAACAACAGTATCAAGAGCAAAAGAATAATCTTTTTTAAAATCAGCCGCTTCCGCGGATTCTCTTCTGGTTTTAACATCCAATGTGGCAACAATTTCATATAAAGCCATCCCGTTTCTTATACATAATTTCAGGACCGGGTCCCAGAATTTTCTTGCTTCCCTTAAAGTTCTGTTAGAAGTGTCACCATAAATCAGGCACCACTTAACAGTTGTTTTTCTAGCTTCACCGGTAACAATTTTTTTAATCCGGGCTCTGCTTCCGATAATCGTAAAATATCCGCCAAATCTTTCTGGCGTTTACTGGGGCGGCGGGTTTCATCCATCGCAGCCCAGATTTTTCCCTGCAGCACGTCTTCAATGGTCGCTACAGGGATTTTATAACCTAACACTGTTTTTGACTTGGCTCGTTTGATAAATGATTGATAGCGTCCGTCCGTTTGAATCTGAATGCGCAAGTCGGACCTTTTCTCACTGAGATTGATACTCTTGGCGAATGTTTCAATCTTAAAATACTTTTTTAGCTTTGGAATCAAGGATTTCAATTCCTCCGCCACTATGACTACATCCAAATCCAAACTCACGACCGGCTCCGCATACGCGTTAACTGCCAAACCACCGATAGCACAAAATTTAATCCTATGCTTCCGTAGAATATCAATAAACGATTGCAAGAAATCATCTTTGCCGTTGGCAATCTTATTTAAAAATTCTTTTTCAGTCATAGAATTTCTGCTTCTTTACTTCGCTGCAACTCTGCTCTGTTGTTAAATAACTTACACAATCGCCACAACTCTCGCCCAACCAGCGCCGGCCCGCCATCCGTAGATTACTATCTAGAGCGGATGGCGAGGTCTCGCCCCGCCGCATTCTTGCAGAATGCAAGAAGCGGGGCGGACGTTTCTTAATTGATAATTGCAACTACTCTTGCCCATCCCGCTCCAGCGTTGCGGACCTTAACCGGCAAACAGGAAACGGTAAATCCAAATGGTTTTGGGATCGCGCCCAAATTTCCTAAGCGTTCCATATGGCCCGCCATCCACTTCCTCATGAACACAAAATAAGTGGATGGCGAGGTCTCGCCAATCCGCCGTAGCGGATTGGCGGACAATAAAATCAATCGATAATCGCGACAACTCTGGCCCAACCAGCTCCAGCATTTCTAACTTTTACAGGCAAACAAGATACAGTAAAACCACTGGGTTTCGGAATAGAACCAAGATTACCAAGTCGTTCCATATGACAAAATTCCCGCTTTCGGCCTAAAAAATGACACGGCCAGATTTGGGATTTGTCTTTGGTGCTTAAAAATTCTTTAAACATCAAAAAACACGGACGGTCTAAACCGATTGTATCAATTCCCATCATCTTGATTCCTTGATCTAGCAAAAATTCCACCGCCTCCGGCACCATGCCGACGTATTTATTCACATAATCATCCGTTCCTAATAGTTTGTCGCCGCCGGTATAAATCAAAACGATGTCCATGGGTTTGAGTTTGTAATTAATCTTCTTCAGCGCCTCAATAATATCTTTCTTGCTAATAGCATCCGGAAATTTTAAATGCGTAAAA
>JAHFGK010000169.1:0-3225 GCA_023247475.1 Candidatus Omnitrophota bacterium | reverse complement strand
CCGGGGCCGTAACACCACTGAAGCGGAATATCCATAATCTGCTTAGCGGGCTTGCCTTCGCATCGGCTTCCGTAATGAAACGGCGCGTCCACATGGCTTCCCATGTGCACGGAGGAATGCACGATCTCCAAAGAAAGCATTTCGCCATCGGGAATTTCTTGAGCCGTCGCCACGCGTTCTCCCCGATCAAAACGTTCCTGTCCGCCGGGCTGTTTATTCATCACCACCCAATTAAAATGCTCCACCCCTTCGGCGTGTGAAATGCGGTCAATCTTGGCATCATGAGTTTCAACCAGCGTATCATCAATAGGAAGGCTTAAATCGATAATCGTCGTAGATTGTCGTCCAGTTTTTAAGATGGGCGCTTTCCTTTTTGCGGTTAAGGCGCGCGTCGGCACGTTACTTCGCTCCTTTGGATTTGATGATTCCGATGATCTCATTAAAGGAATGGCTTTTCTTAAGTTCATTGTCTTTAAGCGGGATATTCAATTCCTTCTTTATCCCAACGGAAATTTCGACCAGCTCGGTGGAATCAATTCCTAAGGATTCATCTAATGTCGCACCGGGAACGATTTCCTCGGGCTTGATATCAAGGACTTTTTTAAAGATGGCCTTAACTTTTTCTTCAATAGTTAAAATTTTTTGTTCGGTACTCACGGTTTACCTCCTCCGTTTTAAGCTTTCTGCAAAACCAGCACGTCCTCCTCATACTTGTACTCCAAGGACTTGTTAGTTCTTTTCTAAATGTATTTGCCATCTTCGCTAGCGCTCAGATGGCGTTAAGGTTTTTGCAGAACTAACACGCAATTAATCCCTCCGCGCCCGCGGTTGATGACGAGCGCGTTTTTAATTTCTTTTTCCTGCGCTTTATTCGGACAATAATCTAAGTCGCATTCTGGGTCGGGCGTGGAATAATTAATCGTCGGTGGAACCGTGTTATGTTCCATCGCCAAAATAGTGGCAATTACATCCAGTGCTCCACAGGCTCCCAGCATATTTCCAAAAATCGATTTCGGTGCCGAAACCGGAATTTTCTTGGCATAACTATTAAAGACTTGCTTAATCGCCTTTGTTTCCGTTATATCACCAATAGATGTTGCGGCACCATCAGCACAAATGTAATCTATCTGGGAGGGGGCAAGGCCGGCATCATCCAAAGCCATGCGGATCGCGCGAGCAAGTTGACTGGCATCTTTTGCCGGTTCAATGCGGTCAACACCATCAGTCGTTGTTCCATAACCAATAATATTGGCATAGACATGAGCTCCTCGGGATTTTACCCGCGATTGCGGTTCAAGAATCAAAATCCCGGCTCCTTCGGCAATCGCAAAACCGTCTCGATTTTTATCAAACGGACGGTACGCTGTTTCCGGCTTGTCATTCCGTTGCGTCAACATCCCCGAAGTATTACAACATAAAAGTGCATACGGGGTCACCGGCGCTTCCATCCCTCCGGCTAAAATAAAATCATTTTTCCCCCGGTTCAAAGTTTTGGCCGCATAACCGATCGCCATTAAAGAACTCGCGCGGTCAGCGACCACCGTTTTACTGTAACCTTTCAGTTGATAATGAATTGAGACCTGTCCTTGCGGCGCCGCCGGAAACCACGCCGAGGCCATGAAAGGACTGACTCCCTCTCTGCCTTCTAAATACAAATCCCGCAATTCCGTCTCGGCATAAAACCAGCCACCTAAAGCATTCCCCATAAAAATTCCAGCGCGTTTTAAATTTTCTTTTGTTAAATCCAGCTCCGCATCATGTATCGCCATCTCCGAGGCCACAAGCGCCATATGCGAAAACAAATCGATCTTTTTCAAAAGCCGGGAAGAAACATTGCTGTAGGCGTCAAGTTCATGCACTTGCCCCGCCACATGCGACGGATATTTCGAGGCATCGAAGCGTTCAATGCGATTCACGGCCGATCGACCTGCTTTGATATTCGACCAAAAAGTGCGTTTCTCAATCCCGCTGGGGCTGACGACTCCGAGACCGGTGATGGCGATTTTTTCCATAAATCTTCCTATTGTTGAAATTTTTTAAAAAATTTTGCAATGAAAAATGCCAATAAAAAATATGCGATAAAAATTGCAGCCCAGAAACAAAAAGCAAAAACTAAGAAATTCTTCTTCAATTGTGGGACCATTGGCACCAAATACTTGACCGCCCAACCGGTCAGCGGATCCTTCGTATATACCATTAGCAACCCAATGAGAATGCCAACCGACAAATTAATCATTTGATCCTTAGACATATGACCTAAGTTTTTCCCTTTATCCTCAAAATCTTTCATCCCACATCCTCTTTAATTTAAATCTGCTCAACGTTTTTCGATTCCGCTGAGGCTGACGAGCAAGCCCTAGATCGGCTATTGTAATTCGATTCATCTTTTCCTTTCCGTTTTTAACGCTAAGAGTTTTTCTAAATCAACAAGGTCTTGTTTACGATTGGCAATTTGTTTACTTTTGATCAATTCATCTAACCCTATAAAAAAAACATTTTGATTACCATACTTTCCCTTAGCTCGATGTTCCCACACTTGCTGAAAATCTAATCCCTGAATTGAAGTTACCAAATCAACCCTAACCGGTTCAAATCCGAGTTGGATAAATTTCTCCTTTTGACAAAAATCCTCTGCGGATAATTTTAAGCTTCCAAACCCAAACTCCTTTAGAGCGTTAACTATTCTTCTGGCGTTCTCAATTGATGGTTCAATCAAAATATCTAAATCCTTGGTATAGCGAGGCTCAACATGAAAAGCCATAGCAAATGCGCCAATAATGCAATACTTAACCTCATATTTATTGAATAATTTTAACAACTCTTTGAAGTCTTTTTCGACTCGCATGCTTGTTAGGCCCTTTTTGATTTTTCTTTGGAAACTTTAAATAGATTTCCCTTAATTCCTGTACAATGCTCAACCGTTCCTCTGGCGTCATTTGGGCATAATATTTTCTATCAAACTCTTCGGCTTCTTTAAAATTATTAGCTTTATTAACCCAGATTTTCTTCATATTGCACTTCCCCTTTCACCGAAATCTCCTCAACACCATCGCCGAATGAATCCCAGAAAAACCACTTAAAGTCTTAATTATTTTTTATTGATCTTATTCATGAGTCGCAGAACTCCGATAAGGCAAGCTATTGAAAAAGAGGAACCGACAAGATAATAAACAATTGCACCACACCACTGTTGTTTAAAAAATCTTCCCCAAAGAATAGTAAAAA
>JAHFGK010000168.1 GCA_023247475.1 Candidatus Omnitrophota bacterium | reverse complement strand
AAAGTAAAAAAAGACAGGTGATGGTGATTTTAATTGAACTTAAAATTTTCAGCAACGGCATCTCTTGCGATTTTTTCTCAGAACTATTCATGTGATTTTCTGTTTATTGTTTCACTGTGATTGAATTACATAATGACAAAAATTGTTTTTTATTTTGGAGGACATCACTTTTAGTCCCGGTTAACTTGACAAAAATAGTCGCTGTATCTGTTTCCAATATCGCGGAGATCATGCTCGTGCTTGCCGTCTCGGAGGTTGTTTGTAATGTTGTAAAATCAATTACTTGATACGATAAGCCACTGGACGTTTTCAATTGGGCTTGTCGGGAAATGAATTCTTGTAGTTGAGTATCCGATTGGAAAGAAAAATTAATTTGCTTCATCCAGCGCATGACATTAGATTCTAAATCTCCTGCTTTCCCTTCTAAGTTCACAATACTGCACTCGATGGAATCCGCATTTTTGTTTTTAAACGTGGCCAATCGCATTCCATTTTCCTTTTGTTCCATCCAACCATCCGGGGTGGTCCAGGAAATCGCGCTAGAGACATTTTCAACGGGCATTTGGTCAGACGCCGTCGGCATTGCGGGAGTCTGCTCGTTCCCAAAGTTTCCCATCAAGGCATGCGGATTCTGGCCAGACGCCTTTAAAGGAGATTCAATGACAACTTCATCGTAAGTTCGCATCAGTTGTGCTTTTTCACAGGAGCCCAAGAGTAAAACCAGAATCACACACAAGTTCAATAATTGGTTACTCGGCACTTCTTTTTCCATAAATTATCCTAAGGTTCAATTATTTATTTCATCTCTACGCGCATAGCTAAGTTAGACATAATATCAAAGCGATTTAATTCGTGCAATAATAAAACGATTATATGCTGTCCTATTAGCAGGAAATAACGTCGGAATTACAGTAAGAACGCAAATAAAATTCTGTGCAGGAAAAAGAATGCCCTCTTCAGGTCAAGGTGGGACTTTCTCTTTTATATCCAAAACTGTTTGAATGATATAATTTGGCCTATTTCTTGAGGCATCGAATCCCCTCCATACATATTCGCCGATGATTCCTAGCGCCAACAACTGAAAGGATGAACTTAATAATAAGAAGACTATCAAATAAGCCCATCCATTTACCAGAAATAGACCAGTCAATCTCGCATAAATGATAAATATTCCATAACCTATGGCAATCAATCCCATTAAAATTCCCAGCAGCGAAATGATTCGAATTGGGATATACGAAAAGGAAACGATTGAATCAATAAATAATTTTACTTTTTTGGAAAATGTCCATTGAGAATGACCAATCATTCGCCTTTGTCTAACATAGGGAATATTAATATACTCATATCCTAACCAAAAAAGTGAATATGTTAACGGTGTATTTTTTTCATTCATTTTGATAAGAGCTGTGCGTACTTCTTCATCAAGTAAACACAAGTCAAATCCTCCAACAGGAGCGTTTTTAAAAATGAAGTTTCTCATCAGATAATGATATGCATTGGATAAAAATTTTTGCCCACAAGGTTCTTCCCTCCCGACACGATTAGCCACCACAATTTTAAAACCTTGCTTCCAAAATCGATACATTTTAGGAATTAGTTCTGGGGGATCTTGTAAATCAGCACTGATCACAATATGACAATGTCCTGTGGAATGGTTAAGGCCGGCCAAAATGGCGTTGTGTACTCCGAAATTCCGTGTCAGTTTAACAATTTTTACTTTAGCAGGATATCTTTTATAAAAATTAACCAGTTCTTGAAAAGTATTGTCTTTGGACCCATCATCGACCATGATGTATTCAAATTTGAGGTCGAGATCAAACAAGGACTCATTCTTAATCAGCCTATCAACAGTTAAGGGAATATTGCCCTCATTAAAATAACAAGGGATAATAAAGGATATTTTAGTCATTGTAAGAACAATTTCTTGGCAGCTCGAATTTGAGCTACGTTTCTTTCAATTTCCAGTTAAAAAATTTTTGATATTTACACTTAATTTTTTCATAATTTTCTTTTGTAAGTTCGAAATAACATTTTGCATTATCTGATTTAATAACACGGGCACCCAATTGTTGATGATGTTTTATTAATTTTTTATTTTCTTTAATGACATCAATATACATCATATTATAACCGAGTATAGAAAAACAAAATTCGTAACCTAATAACATTGACTCTATAGCGACATAAAAAGGACTTCCTCTTTTTATGATCCAACTACCAGTAGAAAATGAATCGTCTTTAAAATCATACAACCGACAAACTCCAAATTGTTCGAGATTTTTCCCTTCGATAATAAAATAATATTCCTTTTTTTCTTGTTCGCGGATTTTATAATTTTTTAACCACTCGATCTGCTTGTTGATGTCCTCATCTATTTTCGAAAGGTACATATTCAAATTCTTATCCCTGCGCAATTGGTAGATAAAGTTGACATCTTCCAACTCGACTAACCGCAAATTGATATTTCGTCCTTCAATTTTCATAAAGATTTATCACATCGATGGAATTTGGATCTTATAGAGTACTTTTCTGCTCAGCTAGCCATGCATTCCCGATACAATCATTCACCGACACTCCCCCAATATAATTGGCCACCAAGTGAAAATTTCTTATTTGTGCTACTTCTGACGTAATCTGACTAATGGCGTGTGCATATTCGCGATCATATTGCGGAATCGCCTTAGGCCAAGTGACGATAAATTCGTCAACTGCTACATCTTGTTTAATATTCAAAATCAATTCTAATTCTTGTTTGGCCAAAGCTATCAATTCGCCTTCCGACTTTTTTAGAATATTCGGATTTCGGCTTCCCCCTAACATAATTCGAAACAAAAAGCGGGTCTCGGGTGAACGGTTTGGAAAAATATTGCTGGAAAATAAAACCCCTAGAACTTCTTTCTTCTCCGACGAAGGAATTAAATACCCAAACCCTTGCGGCGGCGTATTAATACTCGCACATTGGTAATTTAACCCGACAACCGCAATCGGAGCATAAAAAATTTTCGATAATAATTCGGATAAGGCGGGATGAAATTCGCGTAAAATCTCGGCCGCACTAAAGGCCGGAACGCATAAAAATATTTCATCGGCCAAGTATTTCGCGTTTAACGTCTCGACACTCCACCCTTCGCTGACACGGTGGATCCCGACAACACTTTCATTCAGCTGAATAAAATCTTTATACCGGGAATGAATGGCCGCCACCAACTGCGACATGCCGCGTTTAAACGATCTTAACTGACCCAAAGGACTTTTTGTGGAATCCTTTGCGGTTCCGTTCTGCTCAACTTTTTTCTTTTTTGCTTCTTTAAGCATTCCCTGAATGACGGATCCATAGTTTTGTTCCCAATTATTCAATTTGGGAAAGGCGTGATGCACATTTAAAGAATGCATATCCCCTCCATATATTCCGGTAACGAGAGAGTCGAGAAAAACATCCGCGAATTTTTTACCGAACCGGCGGGCTCCGAATTCATAAACCGTTTCTTCCGAATTATTCTGTTTCGAAACAAACATTTCCGCACCGATGCGTACCTTTTCCCTAAATGAAAGCGGTTTAAAATTAAAGAAACTCTTCAACCCCACTGGCATTGAATGAAGCTGATTATTGAGTTCAATATGGCGAATTTTTGATTCCGGCTGGGCAAAAATGAGCTCGTCTTCTAAATCAAGTTCTTGAACAAATTGAAGTGTGGTTTTCTTTGAATTCAAAAATCCATCGGGCCCTTGTTCGAAAACACACCCTTTTTGATAATGAGTTTTCATGGTTCCACCGAGGGAGGAACTCTTTTCCAACAATCGCAGCTGGACCTCCGGACGATTGGTATATTTCTGCTTTAGATAATGGAGAAGCGCTAAACCGCTAATTCCTCCTCCGATAATAATGATGTGTTTGTTGGATGAAACCATTTTAGGAAGGCCGCCACCCAGATCGGTGGACACGGTTAACAACAAATTTCAATTTTTCAACAGCCACGTCCGGAAAAACGCCGTGACTTAAATTAAAAATATATTTTTTGTGGACGTGAGCCCGTTTTAAAAGACCGTCGACCTCTTTCGCTAAAGTTGTATTGTCCGCATAGAGCAATCCATTAAAGAGGTTCCCTTGAATCCCCAACTTTACTTTTTTCGCCAAATCATTACCTATCGAAATCACCTGGCACACTGACAAAAAGTCAGCCTTGGTTTCATTGATGCACTCCAAAAGGTGCACAGCGTTTTTAAGATAATAGATGGACGGCAAGTTCACTTCACGAAAAACCTTTTTGACATAAGGTAAAATCAACTGTTTATATTCCTCTGGGCCTAGGATCCCTCCCCACGTATCGAACAACTGAAAGACTTGAATACCCGCACGCTTTTGCAGATTCAAATAATCAATGGTGTTCTTTGTCAAAATTTTCATGCATCGATGAAATGCAAGTGGTTGTGTATAAATAAAAGACAACGTTTTCGTGAATTGTTGCTGGGAACTTCCTTCAATAAGGTAAGTCAAAACCGTAAACGGCGCGCCCGCAAACCCAATTAAAGGGATATTCGTCGGCAATTGGTGGTTGACCACTTTAATTATTTGTTCAACATGTTTTAAATTGGTAAAATCGTGAACCTTATCGACATCGCGTGCGCTTTTGATTGGATTTTGAATCAGCGGGCCGTTTTGGGGCGCAAACGTGATTTTAAATCCCATCTGCGAAGGTAGGGTGAGAATGTCCGCAAATAAAATCGCGGCATCGACTCCCAGGATATCAACCGGAAGACACGTGATGTACGCTGCTAATTCGGGCTGCTGGAACATTTCCTGCAATGAAAATTTTCGTTTGAGGGCGCGGTATTGCGGCAAATACCGCCCTGCTTGGCGCATGAACCAGACAGGAACTCGTTTGTTTTTTCCTTGGAAGGCTTGAAGGAGAAGTGATTGGGTCATTTTAATGGTGTTGGCAAACTTCTCAAACTGTTCTCGAGAATTTCTGATGGGCATCTTTTTGCCGTAGATACCAGTCAAAACCCATACAAACATTACGAATAAATATTTTTCCTAAATCGGTTACAATCAACTCATTGGCTTGGCGCGTCAGCAATTCATCCCGCGCACACTGTTCGATATGCTCCTGTTCTTCGGCGAAATAGTCATCAAAATCACGCTGGAATCGTTGCGTAAATTCCT
>JAHFGK010000167.1 GCA_023247475.1 Candidatus Omnitrophota bacterium | reverse complement strand
GGCTTTAGCCACCGAATACGCTGCGACTCCCGGTCCAGGGGCAGGAACATTCTTTGATCCGATGATCACAACAGCAGGATCAATACCAAAAGAAAGATACGGAATATTTTCCTTTAATAGGAGTTGATGGCTAGTGAGATTAATATCCAAACTCTTTTGCCAAGTTTCTGGTTTCATGTCCGCAATATCTTCACTGGCGGGAAATGTGCCGGCATTGCTGACTAAAATATCTATGCCACCAAAATGCCTGACGGTTGTTTCAATCGCCTTTTTGATCTCGCTACCTCGTGTGACATCACAAACAATTCCAACAATGCCATCTTGTTTAAACTCCACTACTTTTTTATTTATATCTAAGCCAATAACGACCGCTCCTTCTCGATGTAAAGCTTCTACACACGCTCGGCCGATGCCGCTGGCAGCCCCAGTGACCAATGCCACTTTGCCTTGTAACGTAGGAGCCTTTCCTCCTTTTTTAAGCTTAGCCTGTTCAAGTGTCCAATACTCCACAGCAAAAATTTCTTTTTCGGGAAGGGCCCTCCACCCTCCCAGCCTTTCGGCCCATTGAATAGCTCGAATCGTATGATCAACAATATCACCGACAATTTTAATATCCTTGATGCTACTGCCAAAACTGATCAGGCCTTTTCCTTTCCACACCGCCCAACGTGGAGCCGGATCTAAAGAGGTTAACTGGCCATTGCTGTGACGTTTAAAATACTTTCGGTACGCTTGGACAAATTGTTCCACATCGCTAGCAAAATTTTTGTCAACAATCATGGCTAAACGTTTCGTGCGAATGACATGATCCGGAGTTAATGGCCCGCGCGTTGCAATGGTATTGACATTGGGGAGATTGGAAAAATGGATGTGTTCGGGTTCAATCATAAGTTTGGCGAGCACGGCTGTTCCCTTAATTTTGGAAACAGCTCGCCGAAGTCGTGTCAACTCAATAAGGTTATCAGGAACGATTTTCGCATAGAAGTTACGTACTTTTCCAACGGGAATTTTATGGGGTACACCTTTTACAGATTTCTTTAGATAATTTTCTGCCCGTGAAACAAGATTGATCATACGTTCATAACTCACTTTTGCATGATCATGGAAAGTAAAAATGCCATGATGAAGTAAAATCATTCCTTCATATTTTTGCCAGTGAATATTTTTTGTCATTTCATAAATCGTTTTAGCCAAAATAAATCCCGGCATGACGTACGGGACAATAATGACACGGTCACTATAAATTGCGCGGATTCGTTTTTCGCCATGGGGGGTATTAGTTATCGTAACAACCGCATCAGCATGGGTATGATCAACAAATTTAAAAGGAATAATCGCATGTAGAATCGCCTCAACCGATGGCGTTGGTGCGTTAGGATCCGTCATCGCCGCTCTTTGGGCCTTAACCATTTCCTCATCGGTTAAATTTTTTAATTGGGCCATTCGTTTCAGAGCATCCAATTTAACCGGGGCAAAACCTGTCGCCTCGATAGTAGCTAAATCCCACCCGCTGCCTTTGACATACAGAACTTCTTCGGGATCACCGAAAATATTTGTTATTGTTGTTTTAACCGAGGTATTCCCGCCACCGTGTAAGACCAGATCCGGTTCTCGGCCTAATAATCGAGAAGTATAGACCCGCAGTGCCAAGGGATCGTTCCTAAATCGACGTGTTTCTTTATCGTTCCATAAGTTCTTCATAGCAAACCTTGAACTCTCTTAAGGGCATTTATAAATTCCAACGGAGAGACTGGGATTCGAACCCAGGGCCCCGCAAAGCGAGGCAACGGTTTTCGAGACCGTCCGATTCAACCGCTCTCGCATCTCTCCAATTAACATTAATCGTGCACGAACGTTTCATTATAATCACGTAAAATATTTATGGCAAGCTCTGAATCTACTTCGTCCGTACGCGCTCAACCCTTTCTATACCTTTCCAGCCTTTGACCTCCGGGTAAGTATCGGGTTCGCTGTCGACTTTTTGATCATTAAATCTCAAAATACCATCATCAATGATGCCAAATTCTATATTGGGGGAAAATAATCCCGTTTTGATTGGAGAAGCAGATAACACAAATTGATCTTCACTGATAAATTGTAAGTTGTAGCGGTACCCATGATATTGGCCAGTTCGCAAATCTTCCGACTTTAAAGACAAACTATCTTTCGGCGAGATGATATGGAATTTTGGTAATTCTTTTAAATTTTTAATAGTCTCTTGTTTGATAAGTTGGGACGCATGAATATAACGTTCAAGCACATCTATGTTAAAACGGGCTTCCCGAGCCAAATTATAAGGATATACGAGCAGCCCCACCACGCAAAAAATTATAATGAACATGCTTAGTAAAACGTTGAATATTTTCGATTTTATAGTTTCGTGCATGCTGTTCCTAAATTTTAAATGAAAAAAATTTATGTGTACATATCTTTATGAATCTCAGGGATAAAACACGAATAGGTCATAACTTTGGCGATATCCGATAATCCTAAATATTTATAGAGTCTTGGTAAGCTGACACCACGATTTAATAAATTCCGCGCAAACGTGTGCCGAAATGTGGCAAAATTGATATTTTCACGTAATCCTATCTCCTTTATAAAATTTTTAAGCTGTTTGTGCATGTGGTTAATATTACTCTGTGCATTTTCTTTCTCCATAAAGACAAATAAAGAATCTAGATTCCTTAAGGACTTGACTTCGCTGAGGATTTTGAGGGCACGCGGACTAATGGGAATGGTACGACAATAAAACTTGTGCGCGTTACCTTGTGTGTCCAACTCGATTTTTAGTGAAGAACTCCGTTCATCAATATCCGACCATCTCAAATATACTAGCTCTTCCATTCTTATTCCCGTCAATAAGAGCAATTCAATCACCTTCATCAATTTTACATTGGAATGATTTAATAAAGTTTCTATTTCCTGATCTGTTAGGACATTCGGAATTCTTTGATTTGGAATTCTGACCAACCGGGTATGAAGGGTAGGGTTATCATTAAGATACCCTAATTTAATGGCGTATTCAAATAGATCACCTAACAGAAAAATTGTTAAATTAATGATCTTGGGCTTAAGAGAAGAGCCGGTATTGTGACTTAAATTTAATAAGTAAATTTTATATTGTTCAATGACTGCTGGAGTAATTCCCGACAGTTTTACCACCAACGGTTGCTCACGTTTTAAGAATTGCGTAAAATGATTTATCGTGGATTGATAACGGCTGGCGGTTTTGGGGGTGTGTTGTTGCTGTGCATATTCGAGGAAATCTTGAAAAAAGATATCGGTATCAATATCTCGAACAATAATTCCCATCTCCCCTTGTCTAATTTTACTTTCCACCTCGTGCAACAGTTGCCAAGCTGCCTCCTCATCAGGGCCTGCCTTCTGCTGATACCTTAAGCCACGCGCTTCGAATTCAATGTAATATTCATTGCCAATTTTTCGTACAGTGCCCATCGTACATTGCCTTTCAAAACTGAAGAATAAAATTTATACTTTACATTCTCTCATTGATTCTATCATTCAATTGAATAGTCAAAAAATTTTTTATTGTTTTGCTGCAAGGGTTGGCTTTTGAAATTGCTTATCATGAAGGAAGAGAATCATCACCGCCATGACGTCTTGATCTTCTTTCGATGTGTTATTGTAGACACTAATGATTTCATAATCATGATCTTTATAGATGGGAATCCCTTCCTCACTAGAAAAATAATCAACTTTGGCAAGCCCGATACGATCTTTAAAATTTTCTGCATTACTTTTAAATACTGATTGACCTGTTGTACGATCACGCAATTCTAAAGATTCTGCAAATGGGTGTAAATGCACGGCAATGTAATGAATGGTTGTATCAAAGGGAATGTTCATGAATTTTGTAGCTAGGGTTGTCGTAATCTCGCGTCCGGGCCTCACGACCCAATGCCCAGCAAAGACATGACCATATTCATCTCGATACACATCCCGATTCCCCATAGCCGCTTTACCTGCAGGTTGACCAATCAAACAACCAGGACCATGTTGGTTAGCATAATCTTTATCGACGCCGTAATGATGACTAGTTTGGTCCAGGGCGATCAAACCTTGCGCGCCGACAGTAAATAACGATTTCATCGCTTCTTTTAAATCTTTATCCATAACATATTCGATGATAACCTTATTTCTTATATTAATGTTTGGATTATCAAGATTAAGATTTAACACTTGGGTCTCGAGTTTAAGCGGTTCATTCGACATAGCGGGGAGACCAAAACCTTTCGGGAATCGAATCTTGTATTGACCTTGGGAAAGGGTAAAGATTCTTTCAATCTTATTTGACCTTTGAAATGACCAACTACGAGGGTCGGAGAAACTAAAATCTAAGTTGCTATGGCACATAAATTCTTGGGGTGCCGATGTAACCTCATCCTCTTTAACCATCACCGCTTCATATCCAACAATCCATAGAAGTTCGGGAGATTTAGAATTACCAAGGATTATCTTCTCATCACTAAGTGGCCCCAACATGGACTTATATTTTTTATCAATGAAATGTGAAGGGGAAAAGTATTCGAATTTATGGATATAATTCCTAGGGGCAAAATTTGAAGAAACCATCTGTGTATGATTTTGACTAATCAGAGAGATAATCGATAATAATCCAATGATCAAAACAATTGAAATTAATAATCTTGCTTTCATCAGTTATTTTTTATCGAACCCAGTAGAGCCTCAACCACTCTCTGATCAATTTTATTCTTCATTCCTCTTAACTTTTCTGCTGCCTCTTCAAAGGAAAATGCTTTGCGGTAAGGACGGTCGGTCGTTAGGGCATCGAATATATCGGCAACCGTAAGAATCCGAACTAAAAGTTGAATCTGATCTCCTTTTAAGCCATCAGGGTAACCGGTTCCATCCAACATCTCGTGGTGATGGCGGATAATATCACATAGATTCCGTAAAGAAGTAATGGGCTTAATAATCCCTTCCCCTATTTCTGTATGTTTTTTCATGATGGACCATTCTGAGGTATTAAGCGGGCCTGGCTTGGTTAATACCTCATCGGTGACACCAATTTTTCCAATATCATGCAATCGAGCGGCGTCACGCAATGTGCTGATTTCTTCTTGGCTAAGTCCGAGTCTTTCGGATATTTTTACGACATGCTTGGAGACCCGATCCAAGTGACCTCGAGAATAAGGGT
>JAHFGK010000166.1 GCA_023247475.1 Candidatus Omnitrophota bacterium | reverse complement strand
TTCTCGTCGATGTCAACTGTAAAAAAGGCGGTTTTTGAATTGAAGTCGTTTAACTCTTTCTTAAGCCTTTTCTCGACGATAAAGTCAATAAATTCTTTAAAACGTTGGGACAGTAGTGATTTAATTTATCACAAAGGGTCTATTCTCCAAAAATGCTGCTATTTATGGAAACGGCTTGCAAGTGCGTTGTTTCCATAAATGATGGTCTGAGTTGTTGCAAAGGACAAACAGATCCGGTGCCGCACGGATTAATGTTTCTAATCAAACTGGATTCATGGGCTTGCTCGCGAAGAACCAGATCTCCGCCAATCCATACAAAAATACGAACCATACCCCAAATAAGAAGAACCGTACAAATCATACCAAAAACAAATTCCAGCGTCGCTTGAGCATTTCGGCCGCTAAGTTTAAACAAAACGCGGGAAAGGAAACTATGTTTTGAAAGCTGTTTCATAATTAATCCTCATGGTCCAACTCTCGTAATCCATTTTCTACCTCGGAGATCCTGAATACGGCTTCTGACAAAAATTATATGATTTGCTTGATCCATGCATGTTTTTTGAATGTTATCGTTGGCAGAATCAAAACAATCATTACAGGCCTCTACGGGGTTCTGTAAATTATTCAAGCTTGGCTGGCCAGCCCAATTTACAGGATTCCCGAAGCCATCACAAAAGCGTCCCGTATCATTGGTTAATAATATAACACGTTGAGCAATATCGGCATGATCTTTACGCGTAACGCTTCTAACAAATTGGGAGCCGGAAATAGTTAATAATTGCCCTTCCTGAATACGCAGCCAGGTTCCCGGTTGAGTAAAAGAAAACATCTCCACATCTTCTTGAAGACCATACTCAATTGGCGCCAACCCTTGTGCCTTGCGACGCTGGCGATCTCGATCATCCCACGTAAGATCAAGGTCTCCTCTTTGCCCGTCGAAGGTGTTTACAATAATAATCTTTCCGTTACTTTCTATTGTCCCGTAAACACTTTCTTCTTTGAAATCTCCGTCGGAATCCACCTGTGTATTTACAGGCTCACAATCCTTCGCCGTAGGTGAGCAATAATGAATCCCTTTAACGCCGCCCATCAGCCACGGAGAAAAAAACCCAGGTAAAAGATCAGGATTTGTATTACCTGAAACACCGGCAACCATGACCCATTCCCATGCGAATTCGCTACGGCTGGGGCGATCGGGAGTTGCAGGATTTTGAAGAACATCAATATTGGTTTCATTAACAATCCCGTTCATGTTTATATCAAAACGATGGTCTGCATCCATATTTTGCGTACAAGGTCTCGTCGTTCCGTCACACCATTCTACACTTGCTGCATAGTTTCCTACGACTTTATACATAACTGTACATCCCTGGGGACCACCCGTCCCCGTATAACATCGGTCAGCCCAACACCGGCCTGTAATTCCTCCCGGATTACATAATGGAATCGCTAAATATCTGCTTCCATTGGCATTCGCTAGTCTATCCGAAGAAAAAGCAACTCGAGTGAAAGGAAAGCGCTGACCGTTAATGATGACATCCGTCAAAGGAATTTGATCCTGTTCCCCATATTCCATTGGATATAAAAGATTTCGACTGAATGTGCCTCCGGCGGCGGCAACAAAAGGAATACGATCCATCGACGAGAATCGTCCTGCCGCATCGACGGCAATCCGATCTTCAACCAAAAGAAATGAGGAAAAATTGCGGGCGCCGGAAGGTTTCCAACGACCAGGAGTACTCTGAGAATGGTAATATCCTTCTGCTGTTCGGTAGGATTCTGACAATGCTAAACGTAAGACTTTTAACTGCTCATTCATGGCGTTCGTCGACGCTAACCCTGAGCGAACAATAAGTCCTATAACAAAAATGAGAATAGCCCCAAAGATAGCCAACTCTGCGGCAGATTGTGCTCTTTCTTTGTCTCTAAAGAAATTTTTTATTAATACCTTCATCTGGACTATATTATTTGATTGACCTTGGAAGAACTCCTTTTATTTAGAAAAATTTTAAAAAAATAAAACGAATTTTTTAAAATCCAGAACGCTGGATCAATTGATCTGCGAAAAGCCGCTCTTTGATTCAATAGAATTCGTTGAATCCGTTCTTGTAGTCCAAACCCCCAAAGTGTCTTCGACAGTAGTAAGCCTTGTATCGGTCTCGGAAGTCAGTGTATAACTAATATTGGTATCCGCTGTTAAAGGATCATATTGATCTCCTATCTCATCAATCGCTGACTTCCATCTTCCTTGCACTCCTCTTTTAAAATAAATCCCAACAGCAAGAAATACCGCTAACAGTATAATTACTAGAGTACTAAACTCAATCGCGGTCTGTCCTTTTTTATTATACATAAATCGCATAAAATCGTTCTCCACTTATGGTCTTTTTTGCGTGAATCCCAGATTCGAAACAGAATCGGAATGAACTTCAAGATCATCTTGTACAAAAGTATAGTTCATAATTCCTGCAAACTCCTTTGTGTTTTTTTCTCTTCTTTGACTGGTTAAAATCTCAGAATTTACCAATTTCCCCGTATCGCCTCCCATCTGCTCTGCATTTTCTTGTAAGCTCACTTGATCCGCCACAAGTTTTATCATCGCCTGCGACGACCTTCGAATTAATGGTGTCAAAGCTATGAATATAGCCACAATAACCCCGAACAACAAAGTATATTCCACAAAGGTTTGAGCCTGGAGTTTACTATATTTTACATTTTTATACATCTTGACTTTTAAAAATTGTTTTTAAAATTTAATTGCCAAATCTTGGGGACGATTGTTCCGTAAGAGACTGCGTCGTAGTCCTTTCATCTAAATCTGTTCGATAGATTTCTGATGGAGCTGGTAAAGTACCGACCAAGCTGCGCGTGTCAGTACTGTCGGTTTGTCTAAAAATATCTGCTTGTGAATAATAGGGTTCATATTGATAAGTAAAATTGCCGACATTAGCGGTATTTACTATCAATGCCATAGTGCGCGCCGTATCTCGTATCCGCCCTTGTACGACCCGACGAAAATATACCGTCATGGCGCTAACGACTGCAACAACCAAAAAAAACGTTACGGCATATTCCACAATTGTATGTTGACCTTTATCGTTCTTAAGCAATTTAAACATAATTTCCTTGTGATTGCCTATCCCAAAGGCCCTTTTATTTTAATTCTGCTAAATAAAGCATGGCTTACCCGAAAGTTTTCCCTCAAGTAAGCCATGCCTTTGTCATTTAACCTACAGTTCTAACTAATTACTAATTGCCCCAGAATTCTTGGACAGCATTTCTAACTAACTGATTTCTGGTTGTCGTTGTCGTTTCTGGTGCTAGCAAAGTTGAATTCGTCACACCAAATACAAACGTATCATGCGTATTGCTTGTGGTACTAGTTGAGATTGACACATTGGTATTACCTACTGAATACTGGTCACCAATGTCATCGGCAGCAGTCTTTAATCGTCCTTGTATACCGCGCTTGATATAAACCTGAATGGACAAAAGAGCCCCGATGACAATGATAATCAAAACCGCATACTCGAGGGTACTTTGTCCTTTCATCTTTCGTTTTCTTAAGAACTTAAACATTGATTGATCCTCCTTATGAAATGATTAGCTCCAAATATCCAACATTAGATACCATTAATAAGCCCAACAGATGTGTTATAAGAAGACGACTGAAAACCGCCTGTGCCTCGTGTACTGTTGGTCAATTGATCTGTATCGAATGAAGAATCTTGTGTCTGCGTTGTAGTATCATCGCGAAAAACCTGATAATCAGATTGGAGATAATACGGCTCATATTGGTTTGTCGATCCTAGCGTTGCAGTTTGAGTCGTGAGATAGCTTGAAGCATCACGAATTCTCCCTTGAATGGTACGTTGCGCATAGGTCTGCATTGCTATAACAGCGGCTACAACCAAAGAAATGAGCAACGCATACTCTGCTGTTTGCTGGGCTTTTTTATTTTTTATTAACTTTTTAAACATTTGTTTGCACCTCCATAAACTCTTTGTTAATTCTTAACGAGAATTTCTAAGACGATTAGCCATGTCATCCATGCCATTCGTACCTTGTTGCAATGTTGTGTTAAAAGCCGTTGTAAAAATACCATTTGTCGGGCTTAAAAACACAATCAAAATGGCAATAACACCTGTGACCAAAATAATGTACTCGAGAGTACTTTGGCCTTTCTTTTTTCTGTTTTTGCTGTTTACCATTATTGTTCCTCCTTAAGGATTACTCATTCTTAAAACACTGGTGCCATCACATGTTTGTCACCAAGTTACGACTTATTCTATGAATCCTCTTTGAATTGTCTGTTGAGCTCCTTGCACGGAGCGAAACACGTAGGTACTCATTGCCAACATTGCTGTGGCAACTACTGCAGCGACAATGGCATACTCGACTAAGTTCTGTCCATTTTTGTTTAAGTTCATTCTTTTCTGCCATATCGCGCTCTTCCCTGACGAGAACAGATAATTCACGCCTTGCCTTCTCAAAAAGAAAGGAGATTCATTTCCAAGGCTTCTATACCGACTCCCTATAGGAATCAGGTTCCAACATACCTTTTTGTTAACTTGCAAAGATGTGTTGGATAAAACCTCATCTATGTAGATGAGATAATTTATAACTTTGCTGAGCCTATAAATAAAAAAGTCTCCTAAAAAAAATAGGAGACTTTTAATTTGCCACTTTTCTCTCAATGGGCTGGATATATTTTTGTTATAAATCCGTGGCTTATTACTCATTTATATTCCCCTTGGATGCAGAGTTACCGCTTTTTCGTTGGTCGAAGTATAACATATATAAACCTTGTGTCAAGGTTCGACAAAGGTATTTAACATATATCATTCTTCTCTAATTATATTCACAATTAGTTTTTGATTGTTTCGATTATAGACTGCACTTTCATTTATTTTTTGTACAGCAAATTTTAAGTCTTTAAAAAACAAACACTTAGATTCTGATAAGAAAAAATTCACCTGTATACAAAGCTTGTCCTCCATTATTTGTCCTGAAATATTATAAATACTTGATAATAAATTATTTATATCAAATTGTGGTAAAAAAAAGTAATTTTTACAATACTGAACAAGTAAATTTTTGAAAAATTCCGTTAAATGTATAAAATCATAACCCTTTGATAATTGTGAACTTACATCAGACAAGGGAAGCTGATGCGTTTGAGTCAAAAAATCTGGCTTTTTTTGTAAATTGTTCCACCGTAATAGATA
>JAHFGK010000017.1 GCA_023247475.1 Candidatus Omnitrophota bacterium | reverse complement strand
TTCACAATTGCAAAGTGTGGGCACCGAGGTTCAACTAACCATCGAATTGGAAAAACCGATGAATATCCGCGGGGTCACGATGACGGCGGTCTTGCGTGAAAACAATCTTTCATATACCATTAAACAGAATACCAGCCTGTTTTCCTTCAAGGAGCAGGATGTCCGCTTAAGCAATAAAGAGCAGCCCTTCCTCATCACCCTGCCTGCTACGCTGCCCTGGAATGCGCCGTTAACGTTTACCATTGATCTATTGAATAACGTCGGTCAAGTAGTCGACACCTTTACGACCAGAGAAATCTTGAATGATTCTGTCCGAGAATTCACGATGGAATCTGCGCCGATTCCTTACGAAGTCTCCGGAGATTTAGTCTTGTGGGGGGACGGATTTGGTCCCCTGAAGGTTCAGGACTTAAATGGGGCTTTCAATAATGGAAATCCATTTACCATTCCGACAACAAATGGAGCCGTTTACAATGATATCGCTGATTCAACAGTTGTATGGACCGCCTCGAACCTTACCGATATTTATGCCGTTGATATTAGAGATGCGCTGGCAGGTGCCCAGCCCACGCTTATCCAAACCACCCCGATTTGGGCCCACAAAGATATGGTCCAAATTTCTTCGGATCATTTTATTTCCTGGGTGGACCGGGTAGATGTTTACGGCAAGCCCTTAGCGTCACCGCAAGCTGTACAATCCCTTCTTTTTAGCGCCGTGAGCAATCCTTCGTACCTGAATTCATCCGAGTCTTCTTATACTTGGCTGGGATATCGGGTCAATGAATTTAATGAACTGGTCTATGAAATCTATTATAAAGACGTTAAAAAAGTAGGAGATCCTATCCTGGTCATCAAGGGAACCGAGAAACAATTGTCGTATAGTCGGCCGCAGGTTTTTGGATCTCTCGTTGTCTGGAACGACGCACGATCCGGACAGACACAGATTTATGCGCAGGATTTATCCGGAAACATTAAAGGAGGGGTCGAATTTCTCGTTAGTCCTTCGGGAAACAATCAAAATAATCCGGCGGTTTTCAACAACCTTGTCGCCTGGACAGAAGCCAATCTGATTTATGCCAAGGATCTCTCCGGACAAATCAACAGTGGGGAGAGATTTGCGGTTCATCCCCCCAAGGTGGAGGGAGATCGGCAATACTCCCCACGCATTCATGACAACATTATTTATTGGCAGGAACGTAATCTCCTGCGGGCCAAAGCATTTTAAACGCCTTCCTCGATCCTTCTTTTGCAATTGCCTCGTCAGCCAGGAATTCTCCGCAGATATTTTTAAAAATTTCTATTGGGTTTGATAAAATTGGTTGGCAATTTTGGCAGGAACAGCAGCTCGTAAATTAATCTCCTCATTATAATATTTAACCGAAAAAACCTGTCCCTTTTCATGGGCTAGATTCACCAAATCCATGCGATTGATCGGAATCATCACATTAATCTCCACCACAAGAGGAGAAATCATGTGACTCATCTCTTTGATCAACTCATTCATGTTTTCGCCTGTCTTTGCCGAAATACAAACCGCATGCTCAAAATTAAACTTAAAATCCTTAAGCCAATTTTTGTCTTCTAATTTATCAATTTTATTAAGAACCGTCATAATCGGTTTACCAACGGCCTCCAGTTCTTTTAAAACAGCGATCACCGCATCATGAAGGTTACGAAAATTAGGATGGCTGATATCTAAAACATGCAGAAGCAGATCAGCTTCTTTCACTTGTTCTAATGTCGCTTTAAAAGCCTCAATGAGATGATGCGGGAGTTCATGCAAAAATCCGACCGTATCCGAGATCACAATCTTTTGATTATTAGGTAAAACAAATTGCCGGGATAAAGAATCCAGAGTGGTAAACAAACCTTCATTCGTCTTTTGATTCGCCTGCGTTAAAGTATTCAGTAGAGTAGATTTGCCCGCATTCGTATAGCCAACCAAAGAAACTAATGGGACACCTTGATCTTTTCTTTTCTTGCGTTTAATGGCGCGATCGGCGACGATCTCCTTTAATCCTTTTTTTAATTTGGCAATGCGATCCGTGATCCGCCGTCGGTCAACTTCCAACTTTGTTTCCCCCGGACCGGAGGTCCCAATCCCACCGCCCAAACGAGACAAGGCAATGCCTTGACCGACAAGTCGCGGTAAAAGATATTCTAATTGAGCCAGTTCCACTTGCATTTTACCTTCCTGGCTGGTGGCTCGACGAGCAAAAATATCGAGAATGAGCTGGGTTCGATCGATTGTCTTAGCTTTGATGACCTCTTCTAAATTCCTTTGTTGGCTTCCCTTTAAATCCCGACTAAACACAACCGTATTAATATCGGTCGTCGCACAAATATTAGCAATTTCATTGACTTTTCCTTCTCCAATCAGATACGCGGGATTGGGTTTATCGATGGGACAACTGATACTGTTGACAGCTTCTCCTCTAGATGCCATCACCAATTCCTCTAATTCTTTACGGACATCTTCTACAGTCCAAAGGCTGTTATGTTTAAAATGAATAACAGCTAGTAAGACCCTCTCGCTCACGAGCGATCCCCCCTTATTAAATTAAATTTCTTTTTGAAAGGATTCTCTGATGAAGATTACCAAATGTTTTTATCTCTTCCAATATTTTATTGGTCACCGTTGCAGGCGTATCGTCCTTAACTAACATAATCCATTTGAGGCGTTTGTCTTTGCGAAACCACGTTAACTGACGCTTAGCGAAATGCCGGGTATTCAGTTTCATTAAATATTGGGCACGCTCCAGCCCATATTCTGCATTTAAAAATCCGAGAACTTCTTTAACACCGATCAAATTCCGAGCGGTTTGACTTAAAGGAAGATGAGAAAGTCTTTGAACTTCCTTTACCAATCCCTTCGTAAACATCTTATCCACTCGCTCATTGATACGAGCATAAAGATTCTCTCGGGGACAATTAAGGGCAAAGACAGCAATATCAAATTTTCCCCAAAGTCCTTCCCTTTCTTTCTGTAATTCTGAAATTGGTTTTTTATCCGATAAAAAAACTTCTAATGCTCGAATAATACGACGCGTATCATGGGGGTGGATCTTCGCAGCGGCTTGCGGGTCCACCATTTTTAACTCTTCGTAAAGGTAATCATTCCCTTTTTCAACGGCTTTTTGTTCCAGTTCCTGACGCAACTTCAGATTTTTAGGACCACTTTCAAAAATCCCGTCCAGCAAAACTTGCATATACATACCACTTCCACCCGCAACAATCGGTATTTTATTTTTCTTATGAATTGCGTTAACGGCCCTGACGGCCAAACGATAATAAGCGGCCACATCAAACTCTTCTTCGACAGAAACAATATCAATTAAATGATGAGGAATTTTTTTAAGCACTTGGCTGGAAGGTTTATTACTCGTAATGGTAATTTCTTTATAAATCTGCATCGAATCACAAGAGACAATTTCCCCCGCAACTTTTTGCGCTAACACAAACGCCACTTGTGTTTTCCCAATGGCGGTCGGGCCAACAATAAAAATAATTTTCTTAAGGGGCATAACTAGGGATAGATCTTGGAAGGGTATCCCAACTGGGACAATCGCATCTTTAAATCTTGTGCTTGGCCTAATTGGGAAAATTGGCCCACGCGGACACGATAATATTTTTTCCCATCTTTGTCGGTTAACTCAATGATATAGGCGTACTCACCTTTTTTCTTCAATTCATTAATCAAATTTTCGGCTCGTTCCCGAATGGTAAAAGAGCCCACCTGCACGGCAAAGTAATGTTTTTCTTGGATCAGTTGCTGAGCCAAATCATATTCTATGCTATGAGGAAATTCTTCAATGATTTTCGTTAAATATTTTTTTGCTTTTATCCATTGCGCTAACTTCAAATTCCCCCGCGCCATTTTTAGATAAATTAAACTTAAATACTCAGATTTGGGACTCACCTTCAATAATTTGTCGAGTGTATCCAGAGAGTCTTGAAACTTCTCTTCCATATGATAATTATCTACCATTCCCAAATAAGCCTTATCCCGCCAATCATCGGATGAATTTTTATTTAATAACTCCTGAAAGGTATTGCGTGATTTTTCGTATTGACCTAATTGCATTTGACTCAAGCCCAAATAATAGCAAGCCTTGTGCAATTCTTTTTGGGTGGGTTGACTGTCGATGAGTTCTTGGGATAATTGTTGAACCTTGGGGTAATCATTCTCTAAGATGGCAGTCTCAATATCGGAAACACCTGCTTCCGAAAAACCGAAAAGAAAAAATACAAATCCCAGGATAATAAAAGAATATAAACTAAAAATTTTATTCATGACCGGATCTTCCAAAGGATAGAAAAGCCTTTAGCCTTTCAAGGCATTGACTAAATCCGCAATGAGGTCTTCAGAATCTTCAATCCCAACGGAAACGCGGATGGTTTCCTTGGTCATCCCCGAGGCCTTAATGGCCGCCTCTCCCATCGAGGCGTGACTCATCGACCACGGATGTTCAATCAAAGATTCCACCCCGCCTAAAGATTCGGCGAGACAAAAATATTTTAATTTGGGAAAAAATTGATCCAAAGGAACTTTCTTCGTATCCAGTTCAAAAGCCATCATCCCGCCAAAACCTTTCATCTGTTTTTTGATGAGGTCTTGTTGCGGATGACTTTTGAGCCCCGGATAATAAACTTTCTTAACGTGTTTATGCCCTTCTAAAAATTTGGCAATCGCTAAGGCATTGGCCTGATGCGCTTCCATCCGTTGCGCCAAGGTTTTGAGGCCACGCAAAACGAGCCAACAATCAAACGGGGATTCCGAAACGCCCAAGGCATTGATTAGGTATCTCATTCTCTCCTCAATTTTTTTATCGCTGTAGATGATGGCGCCTCCAACTACATCGCTGTGGCCGTTGATATATTTGGTAGTCGAATGCACAACAATATCCGCGCCAAATTCAAAGGGTTTCTGAAAATACGGAGAAAGAAAGGTATTATCCACGACCGTCAAGATATCTTTCTTTTTCGCAATCTTGATAACGCCGTCCATGTCAACAATATTTAAGAGGGGATTCGATGGTGTCTCAATCCAAACCATTTTTGTCCCGGGGCGAATCGCCTTCTCCACGGCTTTCAAGTCGCGCATATTGATAAAGGAAAATTTAATTCCTATATTAGAAAAGACATACGCAAAGACCCGATAGGTCCCGCCGTAAATATCATCACCGGTGACCACATGATCACCGGGTTTGAGAAGGAAAAGAAGTGCGGTGATCGCTGCCATTCCCGTACAAGTCACGGAACAACCCGCCCCTCCTTCCAAAGCCGCGATATTTTCCTCGAGCGCCGTGCGCGTGGGGTTGCCACTTCGGGTGTAATCATATCCTTTATTTTTCCCCGGCGCATCAAAATAAAATGTCGAAGTAGGATAAATCGGTGTAGTGACCGAGTTAAACGTTTTATCTTTATAAACGCCGGTGTGAACGGAACTGGTCCTAAGTTTCATTTGCGTCTCCTCTTTGATTAGCGTGAATCGTAATGCATAAAGCGCGGTTCGCTATTAAAAATTATCTGAACGCTTGCTCAGAAGCGAACAACGAAGGCTAATATACATCCTTCCTAAATTCTCGTCAACTGTAGAAATACTCAGATCCCCTCGAAATAAATGCGCTTACTCCAAGTTCCCTTCAATCTCTTTGGCCTTCATAACAAATCCGCCCCTTATCCTTTCCGAAACGAATCCCACTTGTTGAAAGACCTTTTCAACTAAATCGATCGCATCACATATATCGACCACTGTTTCATCTTCCACCGTTGCCTTGAGCCCTTCGTGTTCAATAGTTATCTTCATACGGATCACCTGTAATTGGTAAAACTTAGCGCAATTGGAAAATCAATGCTTCGTAAATGTTGAATCACCATCTGTAATTCATCCTTTTTCGGTCCGGCAACCCGAACCTTTTCTCCGTCAATTGATGCCTGTACTTTTAATTTTAAATCCTTAATAATCGCCACTAACTCTTTAGCTCTGTCTTTAGAAATCCCGGAGGTAATCTCAATCAACTGACGAAGCGTCCCCTCAAAAGCGCGCTCGGGATCTTTAAAGACAAGTGCTTTAATCGAGACGCTACGTTTAGCCATTTGTCCGAAGACGATATCTCTGACCGCCTTTAATTTATATTCATCATCGCCGATTAACGTAATCTTTTTCTCGGCCTTATTGTAATCAATCGATGACTTGCTATTGCGAAAATCATAACGCTGCGCCAATTCTTTTTTGGCTTGATTGATCGCATTATCAACTTCTTGGAAATTCACTTCACTGACGATGTCAAAAGAAAAATTGGCCATCCTATTTCTCCTTAATTTCTCCCCAATCTTTAAAAACTTTGGCTGTAACCCGCCCTATAGTCGTTGTTAAATTGTCTCCTAGCAAACCTTCCTCCTTTAACTTATCATACGAAAACTGAGTATGTATTGGAATTGGATCAAAATCGTTCAAAAACGATATTAACTGATCTTTATATTCTTTTGCTTGAAGTTCACCTAAGGCCAGAACCGTTGCCACTTTGACTTGAGGATCAGAATCTTTAAGAAGTTCAGCTATCTGTTTCCGATATTCTGTCCGATTGAGTTCGCCTAACTTATAGACCGCAAACGCTCGGACATTAGGTGATTGATCATTTAAGAATTCCTGTAATTCCTCAGCATATCCCTTTGTTCCAACAAGAGTCCATAAAGCTTTTTCAGTTGCTGCTCTAGTCATTAAATAATCTCCATAAGTCCCCTCCAGAGACAAAGTATATTTCAAAAGTTCTCTAATGTCTTTAACATATTCTTTGGCTTCCAGTTTAGCTAAGGCCAACGCAGCTCTCCCCCCTAAACTACTACCCCTAGGATCTCTTGCTTTTAAAAGTTCAGCAATATCTTGAGCATGCTCCTTCATCCCAAGCTCACTTAATGCCTCCACTGCAAAAGTGCCAATCTCGTTATCCTTTAATAAACCTTTAATTTCTTCTGCATATTCTCTTGCTTTGAGCTCACCTAATGCCCTTACCGCTTCACCCCTATCGAAACCATCTGGGTCGTTTAATAATGAAGCAATTTGTTTCGTATATTTCTTTGCCCCTAAACGACCTAATGCTTCTGCTGCAATGCCCTGCACAGAGGAATCTTTAAGCAATTGTGCAATCTCATCACTATATTCCTTAGCCCCAAGATCGGCTAACGCCCTAATCGCACCGACTCTGGCCCAACGTTCCTCGTCATAGAAAAGTTCCACAATATCCTTAGTATATTCCTTGGCGCCCAGTTTGCCCAAAGCCTCCGCTGCTGCCGATCGCACATAACCATCCTTATCTTTTAAAAATATGGCAATATCCTTAATATACTCTTTCGCCTCTAGTTCTCCTAAAGCTACCAAAACCTCACGTCTTACCCGTGCATTAGAATCATTAAGGAGCTCTGCAATTTCTTTAGTATGCTCCTTGGCTCCTAATCTCGCCAATTCACTGGCGGCTTCAAGCCGTACTATAGGATCTGCATCTTTAAGTTCCTTTAAAGCCTGTTCAACTTTCGCTTGAGGCGTTTGTTCTTGATTGGCATTGTCTTGAGCAATACTATTAGAGAGAAAAATAAAAAAGACCATAAGAATGGTGGCTAAAACTCTTATCATCAAGACCTACCTATTACTCACAAAAATAAAACCTAGATATCTTTTCTTTCTCGGCTCCATCACTTTTGAAGTCATCTTGGCTTTTTCTTCTTCACTGCATTCGTCTTCATATTTCACCATTAATTTCCAAGACGGCTTAGAACGACTATGAACTTTGGAAACCGGCTCCTGTCCCAAAAAGCAACCTTTCGTAAACGAAACAAAATCAACTTCGCTGACATTAAGAAGAAATTCATCTTTATAATCGATGCCGTGAATTGGGATATTGTTCTTAATCCGAAACAATGTGAATTCCTCATTGGAGACATTGGTGTCTAACTCTTTTGTGGTGATAATCAATTGTCCCTTTTTTTGTGGAATAAAAATTTCGCCGCTTCCGGCGCGATAACTTCCTTCTAAATCAAAGAACACGTGATACTGTTCTTTTTTTTCTAAAACGGTTTTACTTAAACGTGTATAGCGATCCAAATGCTGCAACACATCCTCAACAAATGGTCGCTCAATGAGAAGCCAAAACTCATCCTCACCCGTTTTAACCTGATCAAAGGTGGCAATAATTTTACCATGAATATCTAAAAATGCATTATTGGATTTATCTAAGGAATTAGCGGTCAGCCCATTGAGGAATTGGCTGGCATTATTCTTGACACGCAAGACAATTTTGTTAGTTTTGTATAATTTCATGAGAAAATCAAAGTAGGGCTGTCCTTAGTTTTGTCTGTTTTGTTCCTGCAAGAACTCGGGTAATGACCATTTCCCTCTATCGCTGTCGGGGCTAATGTTTAAACCCTTGTTATAATTTTCTAAAACTTTGACAAAAATTTCTTGTTTCTCTTGGGCAGTTATTCTGCCCAATTTCATCCGATAGCGGTGTAGATACGCATTGGCCATATTCATATAATCGAGGGGACGAATCCGGGATAAAAAATATTTTTTAATGGTCTGCTCATCTGGCTTTGTAAAAAATGATACGGCTGCAAGACATACCAACGCACAACTCAAAGCACGAAAATTCCTCTTTTTCAGCATACAAATCAACCAGTATAAACAATAAGCGGCCAGAATAATAGAAAACGGTATAACTTGGACCCTCATGCGGCTCTGGATGTGGAAAAGAAGAATAAAAATGTTTAAAACAAAAAAGTAAAGATACAGTAAGCCACCTTCACGGAACTTCCCCCACATAAGAAAAAGGCCCAAGATAGCTAAGGGGCTGACTATAGAAAAATTAAAGAAAGCTATCTTGAGGATCGTAGAATTTTCTTTAAACAAATCATAGCTCAAATTAGCCGGAATTTCATAACCATTGAACAACATTTTAAATTTACGACCATAAAGTCCAATGTATTCCTTCAGATGATCATATATCTCTCGGATTAAAATAATGAGGGTATCAAAAATTTTTCCATTCGCTTCACGACCTAATTTTTCCGCGATAGGTGTAGGGCTACCGCCAAAACCAGAAGCATCGTAACTGTTACTTAACCAAAAAACAAAGTTGGAACGTTCTAACAACATCTGATAGCCCAAAATCTTATTTCTGACTGCTATGGGGGGGGTTATGAAGAATGCTAGACCAAGGATAAATAAAAAAACATAAGGTATCTTAACTCTCAAAGTATCCTTAATCGCTATGAGAATATACAGAAGAATAAAAAAAGGGAGAATATTAGGCCTCAAGACAACGGATAGTCCAACCATAATTCCGGCTTCAAAAAAATATAAGAACTTTCCTTGGTGAATGGCTCTGAGTAGAAAATAAAAACTTAAAAGATTCAAATACGCAATCATGATCTCGCGTAAAGTAACACATTCATAATAAATAAAGGGGGAATAAAAGGCGGCAACGAAAGCACAAACCAGACCCACATCGGGATTATCAAATAGAAGGGTGGTGACTTTATAAAAAATGTAGACTGCTAGGATGCCGAAGGAGATTTGAAACAGGAAAACAACATTTAAAACTTTCCCAAAAATATTAAATAGGAACGCCATTAGATAGGAGTAAGCGGGGGATTGAACCACGTCGTTTGAACCTAACCAATGGGTATCCACGAGACGGTGGGCCAAACTCATAAAAAGCTCTTGATCGAAGCCTTTCATTTGACTTACATAAAATGGCAAAGGATTATCTTGGATTTCGATGAAGTAGGCCAATCGCAGAAAGGCAGCTAAAACGACAATAATCCCTAAAAAAATTTTGTCGGAACGCTGATTCTGATCAGCATAATTAATGGATGGGATAATATGCTGGTTTAACCGCATCTTGGATCATTCAAAACTTGCGTTAAAATCAGAAGAGGGAATAAGTCAGCCTCTTTTTTCCTCAAAACTTAAAATGCACGAAAATCCTTCCGAAGTTTTTATCGTCTTTTTCCAGACGATGATAAAGTTTTTTAATGTGCGGCTTCTCTAAAAACCGCAGCACATACTTTTTTAATTGGCCATTCCCTTTTCCCGGAATGATCTCAACTAAGCTAATCTTTTTCGAAACGGCTTCTTCCATGATTCGATTCAGTTTAGCATCAATCGTTCGTCCTTGATTATAAATATTGTGCAGATCCAATTTCAGTTTAGCCATAAATTTCGATAAGGTCTAATCCTCTAATCTTCCGGCAAAAAAATAGAGGACCGGAACCAACAAATAAATGGCGATTGCGAATTGGGTATTCACCGTCGCCAGAAAAACCGCCAACACATATAACAATGGTCCTACCAAAAGATAAAATCGCGACGGTTTGGATTCGTTGGGGTCGACCAATCGTCCCACATAAAAAATATAACTTTTCATGACCACAAAACTCACCGCGGTCGCCAACATCGCCACGCCGTAGAATATCACCGCGACCGGTTCGCTCGGATAACTTCCAATGAAGGCCGTTGGGAAAGGAATAAAGGTAAGGCACATCAAAAAAAGACTATTGAGCCAAAAAACGCCGCGGTCCGCTCGTTTCAACATATGAAACAATTGATGATGATTCACCCAATAAATGCTGATATAAACGAAACTCACCACAAAGCTGATAAATTTTGGAAGCAGATCAACAAGCCCTTGGATTAATTCCTCAGAAATGTATGGACCTTTCACGACCGGCACGTGCAACTCCAAGACCAAAAGGGTAATGACAATGGCAAAAACCCCGTCGCTAAAAGCATCTAAACGGTTCGTGCTGAAATTGCCGGAACGCATAACTCCTTTAAAAAGCTTTTTCATGATGGAGCATTATACCCCGTCATTGTCCTACCTGCCAAACGAAAAGTTTCTCTTTGATTCGTCTAAACGTAAAAAATTTAACGCGACCTTTCGCGTCAAATTTTTTATTCTAAACGATTTTCACCAGGGAATTTCTTTTCGATCGCGGAAAAATTTACCGGTAGGACCGCCGTTGGGTAAGGTCGCCAGCCAGATCGCGGTGTCCGCGCCTTCTTTAACCGAGCGAGGAGCGCTTGGCCCACCCATATCGGTCTTCACCCAACCCGGACACATACTATTGACGAGGATATTTTCATTTTTGAGTTCATCGGCGAAAATCCGCGTGACGGCATTGATGGCGGTTTTGGAAATGCGATAGGCAGGATATCCACCGTTCATGTCGGATAATTGTCCCAGACCGCTTGAGATATTCACCATGCGACCGTATTTGTTTTTTTTCATAAGAGGAGTGAACGCCTGACACAGCAGAATAGGACCGAAGACATTCGTCGTCATCGCCTTGCGGATGGCTTCCAAATCCATATCGAAAATACTAGGTAACCTCTCCCGAGGATTAATGTCGGGAAAGATGCCAGCATTATTGATCAAAATATCACAGCGGCCAAACTCTTTCTCGACAAATATCTTAAAATTATCAACGCTGATGGCATGATCCACATCCAAGGGATGATAACGTACTGTCAATTCTTCTTTCTGCAATTTTTCCACCGCCTGTAGCCCCAACTTTTCATTGCGGCTGGTCAAAATGACCAAAATCCCTTTCTCTGCCAGCCGACGGCAAATCTCAAAGCCGATTCCCCGGTTTCCTCCGGTAACAACGGCAACGCGTTCAATCGATTGTTTTCTCATTTCTTGTCTCCAATCTTTCCAAAGTGATTCATGACTTTTTGATTGAAGGGCAGTTTGGGATGTTTTATATTTTCATTTACCAAAATATTTGAACGCCTCACTTATTCCCTGTAAAAGTGATTCTTCCCAATGAATACTGTATTGATAAGCATAAATATTCAATGCTACAAGCACAAAAATAATCAGCCAGTATCTTAGCACCTTTCTCCCCTTTTTAAATCGAGAGATTAACTCTCCTAAAAACCCACAATAAATTATGATTATGATTGAATACAAAAAATACAACGAAACATCGTTTAAATTAGTTAGCCTAGCTACTTTATCCCAGATCAAAAAAGGAACGCTGAATAAAATTGTTAATACTTTTCTTCTCGCATCAATAACATTCGAAATTGATAAAAACACCAAGAGGCATCCTCCCATTAAACCTAAGATCATCCCTTTATGATTTTTTATAAATTCTATTTTAGCCATGGTTATTATCGAAAATGGAGGCGTGACGAAAAAGGACACCGTTCATAATTCCATTAAAAAATTTCACTTCGGCAAGGCGAAGGGCGTTGAGGCGATATGTTCAATTCCTTTTTCGTCAATGGCTTTTATTCTAAAAACCCAATCTTTACTTCCGCGCAAAACATCTTGAACATTCAGCTGGGCAAACGAATTTCCCAAGACGCTTTTTTAAACTCTATCACCTACAATCACTCTTTAATAAACTCCCGAGGCCACCAATCGGAGTTTCTCAGGATCTCGATTAGCTGCTTGAATATATTATATAAAGGGTCTTAAAGGCTTATCTATTCAATTACCGATTAGATGTTTTATTCTTCGCAGCCCAAAGAATCCTCAGTCCAATCATAACCTGAGGTGATAAAAGGTTCCGGTAATCCTGGTGGATCATTCTTGAATAAGTAGTTTAGGATGATAATGGCATCCGAAATATCAAGTTTTCCATCATCATTGGCATCGGCAGAGTCCTGACAAGAGATCTTTACACCGTTGAATAAATAAAGTAACACACGGACCGCATCGCTTATATCCACCTCCTTATCCCTGTTCGCATCTCCTCGTTTAAAAATCGGACCACCTGCATCAGGAATGATGGTAGGATTCAAGGCAGCGACACAGGTATCCGTCGGCAAATTATTGATGTTCTGGCAAGGGTAACTCACATAGGCCAATGACGGATACCCCACCACCATATCCATATAATCCCCGGGTTCCCTCCCTCCTACAAATGGAACATGTTCGTGGTTGACCCGGATATTCCTAGAAATTTTACCATTGCGGAAGATCGCATAATATACGTCATAGGCAAATTGATCGATTGTTTCCCGACGGTCCAGGAAGGCGATATGAACATTCCCGGCACTATCGATACTGATACTGGGAAAGGCCTGGTCAGCCTGAGACTGGTCATCATTGACTTTTAAGGGATTACTCCACGTATCGCCGTCGTCATCCGAAAAGGACAAAAATATATCGGTATTCTGGACTAATTTGAAATCATATTCTGAATTAGGGTCATTCACGGTCCGTACGCCTTCGGATTCTGCCCACACCAAATAAATTCTGCCAGCATGGGGACTGGCTGCATTTTTATCAATAACCATTTGGGGGCCAGACCAAAGCAGCCAAAATCTGGGATCACTTGGAGTTAAAGTTGTTCCACTAAAAGTTCCAAACCAATTTCGAAATTGAAAACCTGGGATCACTTCATACTGATCTCCTGTTGGACTAAACCGTAAAATTTCGTTGCGGGCAAATGTCCGAGGGAGATCGCCTCCTGATGTCACGACAAGATTAGCCCGCAATGCTCCTGAAGGAGTGGTATCCATACTCACAATGAAAGGAAAATCATAATGCCCTATTTCCAACTTGAAAAGATTAATCGCAGAAAAAGTTTTCCCCCCATCTTTAGATGCAAACAAAACATGAGGATACTTACGTCCCCCTTCTTGTTTAATGCCTTCATCAAGGCTTTCTACTGCAACATAAATGGTATCGGTCAGAGGACTATAATTTAGAACGGGATAATCATCCGCAATTAATCCACTACCCGGACTGCCGGATTTAATCATATTTCGCTTTAAGCCTTCTTGTCCAAAAAACCCTAGGAACAAACTTCCCTGTGGATCTTCCGAATCTTGAATGTCCAAAGCAGAAAATAAGCCGAGGCCACCGGAAGTTATCCTAACCCGTGGATCACAGCAATACTTCGTATAATCAAAATCAGTGAATGGCTGTGGTGCCCAATTTTTCCCTCCATCCAGGGAATAGTAAATTGGGTAAACGGTTTTGGCGGGGGTAAAATTTGTTACGGCCAATAAAAGTTTGGTGGGATCGTTGGGCTGGCCTGCCAGCGCCGATTCCCAATAACATTTAACAGTTTCGGAACCACATTTGACCTGGCCGTGATAAAGTACGGCCGGAGGCAACTTTTCCGGCAATTGCAATAAAGCGGCGCCTCCGCCCTCCGGTGTCAAATGCTCCAGGCTTAAACCATTAATCTTGAAGCTGATCTGGTATTTTTGATCACCTACCGTTATAAAAACCGTATAAACATCCGTCAAAATATCTGGTGGAATATAGATATCAATAAATTGGGCTGTTAGTTTGTTGATATTGAGCGAGCGCTCTATACCGCTTGCGGTGCCCTTGATTTGGGCCGTTACGGAATCGATCGGAAGCAACGGAAAATCAGATTTAATACGATAGACCCGGCCAGAATAAAAATTCTTAGGATGCCTCAAAACCTCGGCATTCGGAAAATGCTCGGGAATTTGATATTCAACCGAGGAAACAGGAATCGTGATAACGGAATTGAGTTGGGCAGAGAGAAGACCTGGGCAGGTTAAGAGAACAAGGTAAAAAAAAATTGAAATTTTGGTTATTCTTAAAATAATATCTTGAAAAATGTTCACATATCAAATATACCATTAAAATATTTGGCACACAAGCTGCGTTTAGTTCTTTAAGGATGTTATTTTAGGCCACTCTCCTTTTTGACCCGAAGGGTCGTCCCTTGACGAAATAAATTCGACTAAAATTCACGTTTCTATTCGATAAGCTTAGATCGAATCCTGAAACTCTCTAAATTTAAAACTTACTTCGGCAAGGCGAAGGGCGTTGAGGCGACCCGTTCTTTTCCATTTTCATCGACGGCTTTGATTCGCAAAACCCAATCTTTGCTCCCGCGCATGACATCTTGCACGTTTAGTCGCGCAATGAACTGATAATCAAATTGTTCATGGAAAGGACCTGCCGCTGTCTTAAAACTTGTGGAATTCTTGCCCTTACCGACGTCAATAGTAAACTCTTTAAAGCGACCACGCACCGTCCCGAAAACGTCAACAGAAATCACTTGATCGCGGTCATCGTGGTTGAGCCGTAAATTCGTAAACATCAATATAAGTTGTTGATCGACTTCCGAGCGCAGCGCTGCCGCGGCATTCAGAAGCCCGGCCCCGGTCATACCGTCCCATCCTGGTTCGCCCATATCCTTTGCCGTTGCTAAAATCATATCAGCGACCTGTTGATTTGTTAACTGCGGATTCTTGGCCAAAATTAAAGAAGCGGTTGCCGTGACCATCGGGGTGGAGAAGGATGTCCCGTCCTGTTTATAATATCCCGCTTTTCGTATCGAAGGCAAAACATGTTTATTGTCTTTTGAACACAGAGAATAAATTTTCTCGCCCGGCGCAACCAAGCCTAAATTCGGTCCCCAATTGGAAGCTGTCGAACGCTCTCCATTATAATTTAGCTCACCAACCGACAAGGCATGTTTTGAAGATGAGGGACCAAAGGTCACCAGGTTTTCATTATTATTTCCGGCGGCAATCACAACAAGCGCCCCTAAAGAACTTGCCCGGTCAACGGCCTGCTGTTCGAATTTAGAAATATTTCTGCCGCCTAAACTGACATTAATGATTTTTGCGCCGTGATCGACGGCATAGTTGATTCCGCGGTAAATGCTTAAACTATCTGTCTGCCCTTCATCGTCGGCCACCTTAATCGGCATGATCACCACTCCGGGATTGATTCCGGCAATCCCTTTGCCGTTATTATATTTTGCGGCAATAATTCCAGCGACAAAAGTCCCGTGACCGCGCACGTCGGTGAAATCATGATTCTCGTTTAAGAAATTCCAACCGTGGATATCATCCACAAAACCGTCTTTATCATCATCCATGCCGTTACCCGGAATTTCTTTAGGATTGGTCCAGATATACTGCGGCGCGTCTTCGTGCGTCATGTCAAGTCCGGAATCCACAAGAGCCACCACCACGTTTTTCTCATTAGCATCAATGACATTCCACGCAGAATTCGGGTCATCCCACGGTGTAAATCCAATCACCAGCAAGGCATATTGGTCAGTGATTTTGTCGGTTTCCTCTTCTTGCCCTGAACCACCACCGAGAACTTCACCGCCCATCTTCAAGCTGCTTCCAATTACAACGGCCGCAGGCTTTACACTGCTACCTAAAATACCAAAAAGTTTTTCCTGCTTTTTCTCGACGGATTTGTATAACGGGTCATTGGGCAAAGTTGGAGGATTCTCCTCCTTCTCTTTCCCTTTCTTTTTCTTGGATGCGGCAGCTGTACCAACGACCTGATCGACTTTACCCTTGATTTGGGCTGCTTGGCCAGCTATAGATTGTATCTGTTTCAATGGGAGACCGGTGAACTTCTCGACATAACCCGCAAAATCAAATCCGCTTTTCTGGATAAAGTTATCAGTGAACTGTTGGGCTAATCCAAGCTTTTCCGTAATAATGTTAGGATTCAGTTTTAACATACTCTGAGTAATGGTATCAATCAGAGCACCGCTGGCGTCGTAAATTTTCAAGACTTTATTCCGGCCTTCGTTGCCGCAGACAATAATCGGACCGGATACGGCAGGGCTACCGGCCTGATCCGCCGTTTTCAGCTGCTGTTGTTCCTTCATTTCGCTTTCCTGCTTATCTTTTTTACGATTATTGCTCGTTCCTTCACCCGCACCCGTCGGCCTATTTTGACTGGCAGCCTGGACATCGGCTTCTTTCTTGACATCGCCAAAACAATTCGACCCAAAACTTCCGCCACTGTTTAAATTGTTGGTAAGCAAACTGGAAAGCTGATCCATGCTGACTTTACCGGTTGACGTCAATCCCAGCGGTCCCAAGCCGATATTAAATCCGCCTAAAAAATCCGCAACGCTCTTAAGCTCTCCCATAGTATTTTTTATCATACCCGTCGCCTGGTCGACTTTAGCCAGAGCCATGACCGAGGACGGCTTAAATCCCTCCTGCTTTCCTTTCTCCAAAACAAATCGTTCATAAGGCGTTTCGATGATGATTATGATCCAGGTGATTTCAATTCTCTTAATATTCATGCAGGCAAAACATTTTTCCGTTGATCCTTTTACTCTTGTTTGACCGGTGGGAACAATACTGCCCTTGTCCTTATCGACATCAATCGGCACACAGGCAATCGGTGGGCATTTGCCGCCGCAGGCAGGATCCGAGAAATATCCGTGCGCTTCACAAAAATCTTTTTCTTCACAGGAATGGCAAATATACGACTGATTCTTACCTGTCTCTGTATACTCTTCGCATTTCTCGTTCGCAGCGCAGGCCTTATCCGTGCACGGGCCAATCTCATTGCCATGACATTGATCTTCTTCTGTTTGATTGCTGGTCAATGGGGGTTTGATACATTGATAACAATCTAATTCAAATCCCGGGTCGGGTTTACCGTCGCGGTCTTTATCCCAGTCCGGCGGTTTATCAACATCGCCCGGCGGTCCGCCGCGTTCGTCGTCTTCCTTTTTCTTATTTTTGTCCCAGGCTTCGCGTTCTTCTTTCGAAATTTTTCCATCCCCGTCCGTATCTTTTTGTTCGAAATCTTTTTCCTTAAATCCGGTGACGTTGCCGTCTTTGTCCTTCTGAACATCCCAGTCGGACCAGTCGCTCGGACCCTTGTCATCAGGATCGCCATGAAATCCTTTGGCCTCGCTGCCATCGGCGGCTTTATGATGTTGTAAATTATTAAGCATCCGCGATTCCATGTCGCCCTGCTGGCCCGGCTTTCCATTGACCTCCTGTTCCAGCTTTTCGACAGCATCTTTTCCGGCTTCCACTGCCTGCCAATACTTTTGGGTGAACGTTTGTTGTTCGGCGGCCGACGGGTATTGCGGCGGAGGAGGCGCCTCCTTTTTTGCTTCCACTCCCGTCGGAGCAAGCAGGCATACGAAAATCAAAATTGGAAAAATAAAACGTCGCATAGTCTTTTTACTGGCCTTCTCTTTAGCAATTTTCATAGAGGAAGGCAGTACTACTTTTTCCTTTCGATGAGGATCCTCCTCTATGGATTTCCCAAATTGAATATTCGAAAGGAAAAAGTCAGTATTTAAACAACTGCTGGACCTCTGGGAAATCCGAGGTACCAAAAGGATAAAAAGCAATATCATAAGGAGATTTAAGTCCCATAGACGCGGCATCAATTTTATCTCCAAATTGTTCAAGAATTTGGCCGCGCTCACCATTGATGAAATGGTTCTTTAAATCTCCACCGCGTTTTTTCGCCATATTAAGAAAATCGATCGATTCTTGAGTCGGAGCATTCAGACGCGTTTGCAAGGCCGCGGCATTCGCCGCCTTTTCCGCCAAATCCGCTCCTTTCATCGGCACGATCCCGCCAGGATCAAGAACAACGACCTTCCAGCCATCGTCGGTGCCCGGGACTTTTTCGAAACCATAATTTCCGGTATGATTGTCCATCCACGCATAACCATTTTTATTTAATTCCTTGGTCGCGTCGGCAAATGCCTGGGCCTGGCCGTTAGTCATCTGTCCGCCTTGTTTCGGAAGAAGTTTATCCGCACTGCCGCCTTCAACGCGCTCCACCACTTCCACAACCTTTCCGTGCAGCGGGGAACTCGGATCATTGACGGTAAAAGGCTCACCTTTCCCGGCGATGCGAATCGGCCCATCTGGCCGTTGAATACTCTCGACGGCCTGGCGTCCGGCCGCATCTAATTTCGGCGCTTCGGTGATACCGCCGCGGCCGGGTTCGGTGATGCGAATCGCTTTTTTCGGATCGGTGGCGTCGGCAAAAACGGTACTTGTACTCCCATGTCCCAATTCTTCTCCTGTCTTTAAAGTGATCGGTTGACCATTTGGTCCGGTAACAGTCGCTTCCGCGTTCGGGCCGATTCCTCCGCGCGGCGGCGCGGTTGTGGCTCCTGCCTCCCCAACTCCAGCCTTCGGAGGTTCTCCTCCAACTTTCGTAGGCGGAGTTTGTTCCGCAGGAGGAGCCCGGGCCTGTGAGCCTTCCACTGGTGCGGCTTGCGGGGTTTTAACAGTCTCACCGGGAACTTCACCGCTAAGTTTAGGCGTTTCGATTTCAGGAGGGGGGACTTCTCCCGACATAATTTTAGTTCGGCTGGCATCTTCGGCGGCTGTCCCAACTTTAGTACCAGACCCTGCCGCTTCTTCAACTTTTGCCCCAGTCTTTCCTGCTTGCGCAACTTCTTCAACTTTAGCTCCCGTGCGTCCCGCTTCTACAGCTTCATTGACTTTTGCTCCGGTGTTGGCAATTTCCGCTGTTTCCTCCGCACCTTTGACGAGCGTCCCCGCCTTACCAATACCGGCCGCAATCACTTCATTGCCCACCACATATTCGCCGACAATCTTGCCGCCGAATTTAGCCGTTGCCCAATCAATGTCGCCACTCTTCTCTAATTCTGTTATCTTCGCGTCAATAGCCCCACCCGCCGTGACTACCGCTTTCAAAACACCGTCAAAATTCATATTATTCCCAACGGTCTCGAAGACACTGTTGACCGCATCCAAGGCATCTGTCCCGAAAATACCGCCATCTTCAAATCCCAAATCTACCGCGACACTTTGAGTGATCAGTTTTGTTACACCTAAGCCCAGCTCAGCCAAACCTTTGACTGCTGATCCCACACCTTGCGCCACTCCGACGCCAAAGGCCAATGATTTTTTGGCCGCGACATACGGATTCAAATTATGAACGGCTTCTTCGCCAATGGATTCTACAGCCAAGCGAAGAAAAGATTTATCCGCGTCGGTCTTCATGAAGGAATTCGCGATCTTGTCGGCCGTTTGCGTAATTCTCTGGCGATCCTCATCGGTCAATGGTCCGTTTTTAAAATCATTCTGTCTGGCTTTGACCGCATCCAGCGAGCCTTGCAAATCAGTGACCTTAGCCTTCAACGCGTTGATCTGATCGTTTTGTTCTTTGGTTCGAGTTCCTCCTGTCCCTTCTAATTCCGAAATCGCTTTTTGCGCGTTGGTGATTTCATCCTGGAAACCTTTCGCGTATTTATCCAATTGCTCGCCTAAATTAGCAACACTCGAAGGACCGGCCCCTTCATTGAAATTCCGACGTTCCATCTCATACATCCGGTCCTTGATCTGCTGTTCACTGCGTTCCATGGATTCGTTCCATTGCGTCTGGCCCCGTTTCAAATTATCGATCTGCCGCTGCAGTTCATCAGCACGGTCGGTTTCTCCCTTGGCTTTGGCGTCGTTTAATTCGTTCTCGAGATTTTTGGAAATCCGATCAAACTCTGCGTTGCGCACTTCCCGGGCTTGCTCATGGCGGCGCAGTTCGCTGTAGACCTCAAAATATTCGTCCGTACGCTGGGCGTTGGCCTTGGCTTGCGCCGCGCGATCGTAAGCCCAGAGCGCCCGACGGTAATCAGACCTTAACTTCTCTATTTCTTCGTTGTATTTCTTTTGCGCTTCCTGAAGTTTTTTAGCAAGCTCGGCGCGCTGTTTCTTGAGATCATTGATGCGGTCCTGATTCTGCTTAACCCGGGTCTTGGCAAAATCCGAATCCATCCGGCCTTCGGTGCTCGCTTCAGTGAAATATTTATTTTCATTTTCGAGCTGATCGATTTCTCTTTTCATTCTATCCAGGCGGTCACGGCGGGCGGTGAGAGTGTCTTTGGCTTCCTGGACTTTTGTCTTAAGCGCTTCGGTAGCTTCCTTGAGTTGTTTAAGTTTATAAGCCTCACCGCGTCTTCTGGCCTCTTCCGCATAGCTAATTGTTTTCGGACGGTTTTTATAATATTCCTCCTCGCGTTTTTTCTGTTCCTCGGCTTGCCGTCGTCTTTCGAGTTCTTTATCTTCTTCTTCTTTAATTCTTTTCTTGAGTCGGTCACGGTCTTTATTCAGAGCATCTAGATCTTCCCGGACCATCGTCTTGACCAGCTCACCTTCCTTGGGATTGTTAAGAATCTCCTGACGGCTCTTTATACGCTCTTCGGTTTGGGCGAGCAGTTTTTTATAAAAAGAAATTTCCGGATTATCCGGAGGATCAGGAGGTTTGGTGTCCGGCGGTTTGGGTTTATCGCCAGTATTAGGCTTGGACGGTTGATTGGGTGCATTTGTCGTAGGCGCGGGAGATGGTTGGGCGTTTCCTTTGTTCTCACCGCCGGTCGGCTGATTTGTCTCACCTTTGCCTGGTTCGGTCTTAGGTTCTCCGCCAGCTGTTGCCCCACCGCCATCGGAAGGTTGTTCCGGAGTTCCCACCGGAGGGTTAGCTTTGTTGCCGCCGGAAGTTCCACCGGCTTGACCGCCTCCTCCAGCTTGAGTCCCGCCTTGAGCGCCACCTGCCTGACCGCCTTGCTGACCACCTTGCGGATTATCTACTTGTCCGCCGGGCCCATTATTCGGTCCGTTGTTCGGCGGATTATTGGGTGGATTATTCGGTGGCTTGGGGCCTCCCGGAACTTTATTATTTTTCTTCTCACACACACCGGGATCGGGGCAGGCCTTTTTGCAATCCGCTTCGGAAGAAAATCCCCATCCCAAATCTTCGCACGATGGGGGGCCGGGAGGTCGTTTACATTTATAACAATGTTGAAATTCTGGTTTGCCGTCCCACTCCTTCTCTTTATATTTCCCCACATAAACGCAGGTGCCGTCCCAGCAGGTTTGCCGGCAATGTGTTAAGTTCGTTGTATCGTTACCTACTTTCTGCCAGCACTCATCGTCGCGTTGCTTGCAACGTGTGCATTGTAAATGCTCCAGATTCGGACCCACGGCCCCAAACGGTTCGCAATACATAGTCGGATCATCGTAACAAATCCCGCCCGGCTGGCACCAAGGATGATCGGCCGGCCAAGCTCCGATATCGAAACAGGTATCCGGTGATCCCGATGGACATTCATAACAATCCCCGCCACCGACCTTTTCTTTCCAACGGCAAACGCGCCGGCAGCTTTTTTGGCAATCCTTAAGACTACTTAACCCTTCGACTTTACCGCCGCTGCAGGCATCGCCGCTCATGGTCTGCAATTGATCAGGAGGTTCTGCCCCTCCTTCGGCCTGAACCTTGGCCTGGCGGAAATAATCTTCCATTTCTTTTAAGTCGGCGGCAGTCTTTCCTAAATCCTTAATAACCTCATCGAGATATTTTTGAATATTCTGTAAATATTTTTTGACGTCATTAAGATAATTAGCCTGATTGTTGGCATAAGGTTTGTTGGCTGTGACATATTTTCCTAAATCCGAAAGATACTGCCTGGCCTTAGCGGCAGTCTCTTTATCACCCGCACCTTGCGCTTCTAAATCTTTGATCATGCCTTCCAGACGTCCGGTGACCGCTTTGATATGATCGCCAAGCTTGTCATAGTAAACAAGATTGCCTCGAATGTCTTCAACCAAATGGCCGCCCAGTTCCTCCG
>JAHFGK010000165.1 GCA_023247475.1 Candidatus Omnitrophota bacterium | reverse complement strand
AAATAAGCGTCACAAGCCACAGTTGACATGTGATGAGATTGTTTTTTATGCCCATGTTAACGGGCCTCTCTTCTCTTTCTTTTGAATAAGCGTAAGCAATGAGAATAGTAATAATAAAAAAAGTTTGGGCTAAAACGCCGTGGGCAACGGAAACAGCGGTAGGAAGAAGAAACAGGACGGTGATCCCTCCCAATACTCCCTGACAAATAACTAAAATGAGCGCTGCAAAACCTAAACGCTTCACCCATCTTCTTTTTTCTTTTAAACCAATCCAGATAGCTTGAATAAGAATACAAAAACCCACCACACTTGCAACCATCCGATGTCCGTGTTCGTAAAAAACACCTCCTACCATCGGAGGAAACAAAGAGCCGTAAGATAACGGCCAATCCGGCACAGACAAACCTGAACCCGTACTTGTAACCATCCCTCCTACGAAAATGAGAAAGAGAGTCGCAAAACAGGTTATTTTAGAAAAACATCTTAAACCGGTCATAAAAATAAATGGATTATAAATTAATTCCAAAAACTATCGGCATCTGTACTCTGCTCAGCTTGGGTGGCCGATTGGGTCTTGACCCATGCATCATACTCTTCTTGAGAATGAACGGTCACAAAACCCTTCATGCGGTAATGCCCTAACCCGCATAATTGAGCACAAGCGATTTCGTAATGTCCCGTTTTGGTGGGAATAAACCAGGTAGGAATACTCATGCCAGGAATAATATCCTGCTTCACGCGCATTTCTGTAAGAGTAAAACTGTGCATCACATCACGAGAAGTTAAATAAATAATAACAGGTCTCCCAACAGGTAAATGCAATTGGTTAATGGTCGTGAAATCATCTTTTCCATTGGGATCAGTGGGATCAAGCCCCATCGGATTATTTTGTTTGTCAAAATATTTTACGCTGGTGTTGCCAAAAATACCGTCGGGCCCGGGATAATGGATATTCCAGGCAAACTGTTCAGCGTTAATGCGGATTTCAAGGGAATCCTTCCTATCAGGCATAGCGTTCACTTGCTTATCCCAAAAAGGAATGGACAATCCCACCAATAAAATAGCTTCAAAAATAATAACCGCCACTTCAAGCCACTGGGAAATGTGCGATTTTGTTCCCTCATAAAGAGCCCTGGGATGGACAAAACGGTTAAAGCGAAATAAGCACACAAAATAAAATAATCCCCATCCCAAACATAGGGCAAACATCCCCCAATGAACCACATAAATCATAAAATCGATTTGTTGCCCATGGGCAGAGGCTACTTCGGGCAATCCAAATAATTTCTTAAAGTCCATTCTCTTTTCCCAGTAAAAGTTTTTGTTTGCGGACTACTTTAATAATGAAAATGGTAAATAATACCAAAATGAATAGCAAAATGAACATAAGGGTTAAAATGGCGTTACGCATGGCAATCATTTGCGGATCATCTTTGACGGTGGAAAAACAAACAGAGCAGGCTAAAACCGAAGAACCTTGGAGAGTAAGTAATAAAGCAATGAATATTTTTTTCATGATTTATTTTTGAATTTGCTGATGAAGTTAATTTCATAAACAATGAGACCAATGGCTAGCAAGAAAGAAAAACAAGCACTTACCAAGTAACCTAACTTATTCAAGGTCTTGTACCACGATAAGGACCATCCCGCAAAATAGAAAATCAATATAATGGAGGCGATAATAAAAATGATATGAAAAGCCTTAAGGGACATATTTTGCTCCGTGAGGAATGGAGTATTCACCAAAATAGAGAGATAAAATCATACCCATGAAAAAGAGAAAAACACAAAACATGAGCCATAAAATAATTTTCTTTTCATGAATAAAGTGCATAAAAAACGAAACAACCAAGGACCCTTTGAAGATAGCAATAGCTAAAGCGACGATAATGGCCACCGCTAAAGCTACATGCAACTTACTTATTGTTACGGTCAGGATAGTAAAAATAATAAGCGCCGCAAAAACAAACAAATAGGCACGGCCCTCTTTTTTTAAATCCTGCATATCGGATGACATATTTTTCCTTTGATTAGAGCAAATAAAGTACGGGAAAAAGAAAAATCCAGACCAAATCCACAAAGTGCCAATATAAACCGGCGATCTCGATGCGGTTGATGAAACGTTCGGGGTCAGTCTGCCACATCTTGCTCCCTGGAAATAAGAAATAAGAATTCACAATGATACCGCCGATGACATGAATGGCATGCAATCCGGTCAAGGTAAAATAAATAGCCAGATAGGCTGATGTTTTAGGGAAAAGATGGTGTTCGAACTTGGCCCCATATTCGAAACTTTTTACTACCAAAAATGTAAGGGCTAGAAGAATGGTAAAAGCCAAATGCATTTTAAATTGCCCAAACTTTTTTGCCCTCAAAGAAAGCCAGGCATAAACCATGGTCACACTCGAAGTGATAAGAACAACAGTATTAAACATGCCAATCGGAACGCTTAGAATACTAGCTCCATGCGGCCAACCAACAGAACCTACTCTTAAAACAACATAAGAAGAAAATAAAGCGCCAAAGAGCATGACTTCCGAGCTTAAAAATAACCATATCCCCAGCTTGGCGTTAAAGAGTCCCGTGTCTTCCCGGGGTTTAACAATATAAGGCATATCCATTAGATGTGCTCCTGATTTTGAGGCGTGAAATCTTCTTTGGCACCTGGAACGCTGTATTCATAAGGACCGCGATACACAACCGGCACAACAGCGAAATTACCATGTCCCGGCGGAGTTGGTGTCTGCCATTCCAAGGTTGTAGCCTGCCAAGGATTGTCACTTTTAACTTTCTTTCCAGCAAAAAGAGTCCAGAAAAAATTAATAATAAAAGGTATTTGTGCCAGGGCCAAAAACCACGAAGAGATCGATATCATGACATTGAGATGCAACACGCCTTGCGCATGAGCATACTGAGCTCCCCCATCATAAAGTCGTCGGGAAACACCCGCCAAGCCTTGAATAAACATCGGCATAAAAGTAGTATTCATGAGAATGAGTGTTGGCCAAAAATGGATATGACCTAGAACCGTGTTCATTTTCCTTCCCGTGATTTTAGGAAACCAATGATAGATACCGGCAAAAACAGCTAAAAGCAAAGCCGGAGCCACAATATAGTGGAAATGAGCAATGACATAATAAGTGTCATGTAAATAAATATCCGGCGAAGACAGACCTAACGGTAATCCTGTTAAACCGCCAATGGCAAACATAGGAATAAAGGCCAGGGCAAAAAGCATAGGCACGGTAAAACGAATGGCTGCCCCCCACAAAGAAATGGTGTAACAGGTGATGATGATGACGGAGGGAATGGAAATGATCATGGTCGTTGTCTGAAAGAAAGCGCTGATAGCGGTGCCCATCCCGGTTAAATACATATGGTGCGCCCAGACAATCATGGATAAAAATCCTATTGTCAAAAGCGAATAAACCATCGCCTTATAACCGAATAATGGTTTTCGAATATTGTTAGCCAACACTTCTGCTACCATACCAATGCCTGGCAATATAAGAACATACACCTCCGGATGACCCAAGAACCAGAATAGATGTTGCCATAAAAGAACACTCCCTCCTCCACTTACTTCTAAGGGCTTGCCGCTCACAATTAATCCGCTTGGTAAAAAGAAACTTGTTCCCAGTGTTCTATCAAGTAATTGAAGAATAGCGGCGGCTTCCAACGGCGGAAAAGCCAAAATCAAAAGAAAAGCTGTCACGAGTTCGGTCCAAACAAAAAAAGGCAGTCGCATAAAAGTCATCCCCGGAGCACGCAATTGAAACACAGTGGCGATGAAATTTAGTCCCCCTAATAAAGAGGAAGTAATGATAAAAACCATTCCAACAATCCAAGCCGTCTGGCCAATTGGATTGATATCCGCTAAAGGTGGGTAAGCGGTCCATCCGGCACTTGCGGCCCCTCCGGGTAAAAAGAAACTAGTCAGCATAATAACCCCGCCAATAAAATAAGCCTGGTAGCTGACCATGTTAATACGAGGAAAGGCCATATCTGGTGCGCCGACTTGAAGCGGAACAACAAAATTACCAAAAGCAGCAAAACCTAAAGGCACGATAGCCAAAAACACCATGATTGTGCCGTGCATGGCGCCTAATTCATCATAAAATTCAGGCAGCATAACGCCGCCCGGCGCTCTACTCTCACCAAAAAATTTTCCAATGAAAGGAATAGGTGTACCGGGATACGCTAACTGCCAGCGCATAATCATGACAAGGCAAAAACCGAAGAAAAGAAAAAATAAAGCGGTTAAGCCGTATTGGATACCGATCATCTTGTGATCGGTAGCAAAGATGTATTTTCTCCAGAAACTTAGTTTATGCTCTTCGTGAGAACTCATGAATTTTTTATTTTGCTTCTTCTTTTGGGCGGGAAAAAGTAAAATTTACGGTTTTTGTTTCGCCTTCATTTAATTCCACAACCACCTTTTGAGGTCCGAGCTTTTCATGCCAGGCCTCAATTTCATATTTGCCAGCCGGTAAATCTTTGATTTCAAAAAGTCCGTCCTGCTTTGTTACACTAAAATAAGGATTGTCCATAACAGAAATCCAGGCTACCATCCACGGATGCACATCACATTTAATCGAAAACATAAATTCAGGTTTGGAAAATGTCTTTGACATTTCGGTACGGAATTTGGGCATGGCCAGATTAAATTCCTCATTAACCTTTGGTGTCCCATGCACATTATGCAAAGTCCCATCGGGATTGAGTATTTTAAGCGGCCGGCCAACTATTACTCCAATCATATGCGGATCATACATACAACCCTTTTGATCCAACACGACGGGTTCCTTAGGCGCCTCATATGTTTTTTGAGGAAGACCGCTGGTGACATGGACAAAAACATTGGCCATCGTGTTGCCTTCACCCAAAACGAGGGTTTGGGGTAAAACAGGTCCCGCATGTTGAGATAGACATATTGGATCGGCCTCCATTTTTATTTCTCTAAATTTAGGCGCTTCCCCTTGGTAGACAACTTTTCCGGTAATACTTCCGGCTTCACTGACGTTGAGCATAAAAACCACAAACAAACTTGTTAATAAAATAGTTTTGTTCATAAAACACCTCTTTTCTGATTAAATATATTATCCAAACATACACCTATGATCTTCTTTTGTCAATACTAACCGTCATTTTTTAAACGGAATCAGCGGTACTTATCATATTTCAGGCCGATGTGGTGCATAAAGGGTTTAAAGGGCTTCTCCGTCTTAAAATTATGAAATTCTGTTCCACAGCGGTAACAATTAATGCACGTCTTGGCGCGTTTGTATAAGACAAAATCGATTAAAGCCAAAACCGGCAGGCTTAATCCAAAGGTCTTCGGCACAAGAAGAATA
>JAHFGK010000164.1 GCA_023247475.1 Candidatus Omnitrophota bacterium | reverse complement strand
ATGTATTACAATTGCAAACGGGCGCATTCAACGCTCGGTTATCTGAGCCCCGTTGCATACGAAAAAAAGCACGCAGTATGTCTTAACTGATTGTCCACTGGTTGGGGGAAGGTCACGATGATGGACAATAATGAGCCGGGTTATGTATCTTCCGCGCGTCGACAAGCCCAAGCAATGGATGCTGTAGAAAATTTCAAGAAAGATTTTAACTTTGAAAAACCAGAAACAGGCATGGCAATTTTATGTGTTTGTGATCGTCTTCTTACGGGGTTTGACGCTCCGATTGAGCAGGTTATGTATTTGGACAAGAGTTTGCGCGAGCATGATCTTATGCAGGCAATCGCTCGCGTCAATAGAACCAAGGTTATGAAGAGTGGGTATGTTAAAGAGCACGGTATAGTGGTGGATTATTTCGGTGTTACCGAATACCTTAAAGAAGCGTTAGCAATCTATACAGAGACCGATGAGAAAGAATTATCTGATTTAAGCACGTATTTCAGAGGCTTAGATAAAGAAATTCCAGTGCTGGAGGCGCGATATCGTCGATTGCTTCAACTTTTTCTTGAATATGGCGTAGGGCAAATAGAGCCATTTGTAAATCAGCGTATTGCTGACCAAAAGCTTGAGTGGGATATTGTCGAGGAGTGTGTACGCCTTGGAGCTGATGTTAAATTTCGTGCTCAGTTTGACACGTACATAAAAGCATTCTTTGACAGTCTCGACCTTCTTTTTAATGCATCCATGGTCAAAGAATATTATATACCTGCAAAACGTTTCGCTTATGTCCTTATGCGTATGCGTGATAGGTATAAAGATGAGACGCTTGATATTAAATGGGCTGGCGCTAAAGTTCGTAAATTAATTGATAAATACCTCGAGTCTATGGGCATTGATTCTAAGGTGCCACCTGTTAAATTGTTGGCAGATGGTTTTTCGAAGGCTCTGGATGCGCATAATAAAACAGGAAAAGCTAAAGCATCAGAAATGGAACATGCTATTCGGTGGCATATTAAAATCAATATGGATAAAGACCCTGCTCTTTATACAATGTTTAGCGAGAAGCTTCAGCGCATCCTTAATGCTCATAAAGAGCATTGGGATGTAATTGTTGCTGAACTGATTAGGCTACGGGATGAAATGGCTGCTGGTAGAGAGAAAGATGGAGGTGAAGTTTCCAGTCATGTAGCACCCTTTTTCGATTTAATTATGATGGCTGGATCGATTGACAAGACAAATGAACAAATTTCAAGGCAAGTGGCAACAATTACCCTTAAACTTTTTGAGCACATTAAGGGCAGTCTCTCAATACCAAATTTTTGGCAGAAAGCAGCTGAGAGACGTCAGCTTGAGTGCCTAATCCGTGATGAGCTGGATTATAGCGGTATCGATGTACTAAAGAAGAACGCGCCTAATATTACAAATGAATTGATTAATCTTGCTAAAAATCGCGAAGCGGAAATTAGGAAATACCATGCTTGATGAATACAATGTTTCGATAAGGCGGAGAAAACGTAAAACGGCCAGCATTTATATTGAACGAGATGGTGCTGTAACAGTTATGGTCCCTGAGAAAATGGATGATGCTTGTGTGAATGAAATATTGAAGCAGAATGAATATAAAATTCACAAATATCAGGCAAAACGTATTTTATTAAATGAAACGGCTGTTAAACGTGAGCCGGTTAATGGGCAGTCTTTTCTTTATCTTGGGCGGAATTATTATTTGCAATATAGCGATAAAGTTGACAGGATACGATTCCAAGGGAGAAATTTCTTAGCGCCTGTTCAGTTTAAGAATCGTTTGTCGTATGCCTTTAAAGAGTTTTATCGCGATAAAGGAAAGGATTTTCTTTCCCCGCGTGTTCGTAAGTATGCTGAGATCATGGGGGTCTGCCCGGAAGAGGTTTGTGTCTTAGATTTGAAAAATCGCTGGGCATCCTGCTCAATCAAAAAACCAAAAGTTAATTTTCATTGGAAAATAATGATGGCGCCTGCATCTGTAATTGAGTACCTCATTGTTCATGAATTGGCTCATTTTAAATATAAAAGACATGATCGTAAATTTTGGAACGAAGTAGATAAAATTCTTCCTAGTTATCAAAAACAAGTTGAGTGGCTTAAAGAGTTTGGTGCTTCTTTAGATTTATAAAGATTATGAAAAAAAGCGACATTACAGAGTTACATTTTATTACCTATATTTCCAATGTGCCTTCAATTTTGCAAGCAGGGATTATATCGCGCAATATGGCTATTCGAAAAAAGGTAAAATTTGAAGACGTTTCAGAGCCGGGAGTCCAAGATCGTAGGGCAGGCAAAAAGATTCCTGGAACATCGAAAGAGTTGCATGATTACGCGAATTTATATTTCGACGCGCATAATCCTATGCTTAGTGTGCGGCGTTCTGAAAACAATAAACTTTGTGTTTTGAGAGTTAATAAAAATGTTTTAGATTTAGAGGGAGTTATTGTGACGGACATGAACGCGGCAAGGGATTGTCGATTTATGCCGCTTGATGAAGGATTGTCGTCGATGGATTGTGATAAAGTGTATATGATTAATTGGAAAGACCCAAATAATTGGATTAATGAGTATCGACAGGCCGGGATAAAATGCGCGGAGATTCTTGTTCCCGAATGTGTGGAATCGAGGTATATTATAGGAGCATATGTTGCAAATAAAATTGCTTTAGATGCATTTAGCAAGATTACCGATTTAGAGGTCGAGATAAAAGGCAGTTTATTTTTCTAAAAGGACAATGATGGAAGTTTTAATTGGAAATATTTTTGACTCAAAAGCACAAACGTTAATTAACACTGTTAATTGTGTTGGTGTGATGGGTAAGGGAATTGCGGCTGAGTTTAAGGAGCGTTACCCGGTCATGTATGAGGACTATGTTGTTCGCTGTGAACGCAATGAGGTTCAACCGGGAGTTCCGTATCTTTTTAAAGAATCTATGTTCTCTCCACAGATTATTAATTTTCCTACAAAAAGCGATTGGCGCGCGGCTTCCCGCATACAAGACATTGAAAAAGGGCTGAAAATATTAACTGAGAAATACAAAGACTGGGACATTGAGTCTATCGCTATTCCTCCCCTTGGTTGCGGTAATGGTCAATTACTTTGGGAAGCGGTTGGCCCTTTAATTTATAAGTATGTTTCGAAATGGAATATTCCTGTCAAAATGTATGCGCCATACGGAACACCACCAGAACAAATTAAAGTTGAGTTCCTCTCAAAAATTATTTCTCTGAAAGAAAATGGAACAGGAAAGTCTATACTGCAAAAATTAAATCCTGCGTGGGTGGCATTGGCCGAGGTTGTTTATCGCATTGAAAAGCAGGCTTACCATATGCCGGTCGGAAGAGTGATTTTCCAGAAGATCGCATATGTTGCAACTGCTTTGGGCCTGCCAACAGGTTTGACACATATTCGGAGTTCATATGGTCCTTATTGCAGAGAACTTGACGAAGTTAAAAAGCGTTTATCAAACGCTAGTTTGATTCAAGAACAGAAATCGAGAAATATGTTTCGCGTTCTTCCCGGGCTGGCCTATGAAAAAGATCGTGATAAATATAGAGACGACATACAAAAATGGGATGGTTTGATTAATCAAACAGTTGATTTATTTTTACGTTTAAACACAAATCAGGCAGAGATTGTGGCCACAGTTTTGTTTGTTGAGAAAGAGATAAATAAAAATAATGGTATTGCCGAGAGGGATGTTTTAAATGAAGTGATGAAATGGAAACAAAAACGAAAGCCTCCGTTAAATGAAAAAGAAGTGGCCGCAGCTATCCGTAATTTGGGTGTTTTAAATTGGTTTCATTTACAGCCTTCCCCTGATTTGCCAGTTGCTGATTAGTTTTTAATTGACAAAGGAGGTCTGCAGGGAGTACGATTGAATCTAACAATTTGACCGGTCCTGAGTTTGTAGGGGGAACCTGGACTTTAAAAAAGTAAAACCTTCGTCAGACGTAAGTATGTCCGACGGGGGTTTTTTATTTTTAATAATATTTTAAACAGGGGGGGATTCGATGGAAAACGGAAAAACGTTTCAAAATTCACAGATTATTATTTTGGGTGTTTGTATCGCGGCGGCAACGATAGTAGCGAGTTTTATTTTGAGTCAAGGGGCTTTAAAGGTTATGAAATTTGCTCAGCAGGTGATCAGCGTCACTGGATCTGCTCAAAAGACAATCAAGAGTGATTATATAGTTTGGAAAGGGACATTTACCCGACGAGATGTTGATTTGCCAACGGTATACAAAAAGTTACAGGAGGATCTGGAGAAGGTCAAAGCGTATCTTGTTTTAAAACAAGTCAACCCCAACGAAATTATCGTTTCTCAGATTGCAACGACGACGATTTATAAGAAAAATAAAGATGGGAAAGATACCAATGACATAGAAGGTTATCAATTAAGTCAAGGTATCGAAATCCGTTCCAATGATATTGATAAGATCGATACGGTTTCAAGGCAATCAACAGAATTGATTAATCAGGGGATAGTATTTGAATCATCAGCGCCAGATTATTTTTATACGAAGCTAGATGAGCTAAAGATTGAAATGCTCGCTAAGGCTACTGAAAATGCAAAATTACGGGCAGAAAGCATGATTAAAGCATCTGAGAATAAAATTGGTTTCTTGCGTTCAGCCAAAATGGGAGTATTCCAAATTACGCCGATTACATCCACCGATGTTTCGGATTATGGATATAACGACACCAGTTCATTGGACAAAAAAGTTATGGCTGTTGTGTCAGCATCGTTTGCCATTGAATAAATTAATTTCTAAAATTTTGTAATTTCGGAAAAAATATAGTAACAATCCAAATCCCCCGGTGTGACTGGAAGAATCTTAGATACCCCTTGATTTCCCCCGTTTATCAGGTAACCCTAGCCCATAATGGGAGTGGATCATTTATGAAAACCTTTGTTGTCGGCGACATCCATGGCGCCTATAAGGCGCTTTTGCAATGCCTTGAACGATCCGGCTTTGATTATGATAAAGACCGTCTGATCGTATTGGGAGACGTCTGCGACGGCTATTATGAGGTTAAACAATGCATCGATGAGTTATTAAAAATAAAGCATTGTGATTTTATCATCGGGAACCATGACCTTTGGGCTTTGAGTTGGGCAACGCGCAATGAGACGCCAGAAATTTGGACAAGTCAGGGAGGTGACCAGACGATGGCATCTTACAGTGGCGGTCCCATGCCGCAGGCGCATATTGATTTTTTGAGAAACGCGCATTTGTGGATTGAGTTTGAGAATAAGCTTTTTGTTCATGCAGGTATTGACCCAACCAAAAGGATTGAAAAGCATTCGTTGGAATATTTGACGTGGGATCGAAATTTAGTGGAAAGCGCATGGAAAAAGGCGCATCAAAATCCGAAGTATAA
>JAHFGK010000163.1 GCA_023247475.1 Candidatus Omnitrophota bacterium | reverse complement strand
CATGTTCAATCAGATAATGATATGGTTTTTTCATAATATTAACTACGGGTTCAACAAACGTAAAAATTGCTGGTTGTTCTACACCAGCTTTAAAAAAAATATTTACCATATTTACAATTAGTTTACGCATAACATAACCACGGCCTTCATTGGAAGGCATAACCCCATCAGCAATGCCAAACACGATAGCTCTCAGATGATCAGCAATAATTCGTGCATCTGTTTCAGTAATTTTAGGTAGGTCTTCTTTAATTTCATTTAAGATCGGTTCAAACAAATCCGTTTCGTAATTGCTTTTTTTCCCTTGCATAACCGCAACCAAGCGTTCAAGCCCCATTCCGGTATCAATGTTTTTACTCGGTAATGGCTCTAGGATCCCGCCCTCTTTACGATTAAACTGAGTAAAAACTAGATTCCATATTTCCGAAAATCGGCCGCAGTCACAAGAGGGATCGCACCTTTTGTTTTTACAATTTGGATTGACGCCATAATCGTAAAAGATTTCCGAACACGGACCGCAAGGACCGTTGGGTCCTTTTTCTCTGGCTTCCGATGGCCAGAAATTACTTTTATCGCCCAGTTTAACGATTTTTTCTTTTGGAATTTTAATTGTTTTAAGCCAAATTTGATAAGCCTCGTCATCTTCTTCGTAAACCGAAACCCATAATTTTTCCGCCGGGATCTTCATCCACTCTGTCAAAAATTCCCAAGCCCATTCGATGGCTTCTTTTTTAAAATAATCCCCAAAAGAAAAATTTCCCAGCATTTCAAAAAACGTATGATGATACGGAGTCTTGCCCACTTTCTCCAAATCATCGGTTCTTAAGCATTTTTGCGAAGACGCCGCTCTTCGGCCGATGGATGGATCCATATGGCCTAAAAATTGTTGCTTGAACTGTTGCATTCCCGCCGTTGTAAATAAAACTGTTGGGTCTTCCTTGGGAACTAACGAGTCACTCGGAACAATCGTATGTTCTTTGGATTCAAAAAATTCCAAGAATTTTTTTCTTACTTCATTGGCTGTCATCGTACTGTATTGTTGTTTTATCTATTTTTCGCAAGACTTTATTAATGGTTTCTATCCTAAATCCACGACGTATTAAGTATTCGAAAAGCCGACGTTTAGTTTTGAGTTTATCTAAATTTTTGTATCTTGAGAAACGCCTTTGAACCAATTCGGAAACGATGGTTTCCTCTAAATAATTTTCTTTTTTAAGAGCTAATTCTTCCTCAATAATAGTATCTTCAATGCCTTTTTGTCTTAATTCAAGTCGAATTCGATTTAACCCGAATGGTTTTGAAAGGCGAGCATTAATCCAATCTTTGGCGAATTGACGGTCATCGATGAATCGAAGATTTTTAAAGTAGTAAACGGTTTTTTCGATAATATTTTTAGGAGTTTTTTTAAACTTAAGGCGGTCTCGAATTTCCTTTTCACTGAGTTTTCGAATTTTTAAAAGACGGAAAACAACGTTTTTAGATTTAAGTAGTGTCTTTTGATCAGATGTTGATTCATCCATCCAAGATAATTACCAAACATCATTTTTCCTGAATGACCCGATAACCACGCAGTGTCCGGACAAGACAACTCCCTTTGACAGATTCGACAGTACGATTAAAATCTTCAACATTTCGAATGAGGGTTTTATTGATTGAAACAATGATATCTCCCTTACGTAACCCCGCTTCTTCGGCCGCACTATTATCACTGACATCCACGACAATAACGCCTTCACTCGTGGGAAGTTGCAATTGTTCAGCGAGTTCCGGAGGAATATTGTTGACTTTTAATCCGCGCCAATGTTGCGGTTCACTTTTTAGGTTGGACTGTCGCGGTTCCTCCTCGCCTTCTTCGATCATACGACCTTCCTGATCAAAGGAAGGTCGTTTACCAACGGTGACCGGAATTTTATCTGTTTTATTATCGCGCAGAATTTCTAAAGTGATTTTGTCTCCGATTTTTGCGTTCCCAATTTTTCGCAAAAGCGAGGATGAATTGTTTATTTCTTGTCCATCGATGGAAACAATAATATCCCCATCTTGAACTCCTCCCTTTTGGGCAGGTCCATTTTCCAAAGATTTGACAACAAGAACACCTTTTGGTTTTTCTAAACCGAAATATTGGGCTAAACGATCATCGACTTCCTGAATGCTAATCCCAATCCAACCATAAGCCACCTTTTGTCCTTTAATCAATTGTTCAACGATACGTTTGGCATTATTAGCAGGAATCGCAAAGCCTATGCCTTGATATCCTCCGGAGGTTGTAAAGATCGCAACATTAATACCAACGACTTCTCCTTTGAGATTGACTAAGGGCCCACCGGAATTACCGGGGTTAATGGCCGCGTCAGTCTGAATCAAATCCGAATAATCCGAATCCTGTCGGGAAGTCCTGGGTAAAGAGCGATGTAAAGCGCTGATGACCCCCGCGGTGACGGTTGGCTCGGAATTGGCTAACAAATATCCAAAAGGATTGCCAATCGCCACCACCCATTGTCCCGTCTTTAATTGATCAGAATCTCCGAGCGGCGCCACGGGTAGATTTGGTGCATCAATCTTAATGACAGCCAAATCTGAGCGAGGGTCTGTCCCTTTAAGTACAGCTTTAAATTCCCGTCCATCGGCTAGGGTCACGGTAATCTTGTCGGTATCATTGATGACGTGTTCATTGGTAAGAATATATCCTTGCTTGTCAATGATTACTCCTGAGCCTAGGCCGGATCGTTTAAATTGCCGTTCGGGCTGTTCACCATAAAATTCCTCAAAAAACCGTTGAAAAAATTCATCATGGAAAGGCCCATAAAAATAATGTTGGGGACGATAATTCTCGATTTTTTCGGTACGAATGGAGACAACGGTCGGGCCTACTCTTTGGGCCACGTCTTCCACGGCCGTGGTAAAATTAATGTTTTCAGAAGTGTCTTGAGCTGCTTCTATTTTCTCATAAGGAATAAGAAAATTTATTCCTACGCCCCACAATAGAGTAAATATAAGAAAAAAATTTTTTTGCTTCCGAATTTCTTTCCTACTTCTCATTCTTAGAATCGCCCTTAACTTTTTGCTTTGGTTTTTAGTTTTTCTAGAATTTGTTTTTCAATCTTTGTTAAAAGTTTAGGGTTTTCGAATAAGAATTTGCGGGCACTATCACGACCTTGACCGATTTTTTCATTTTCAAACGAAAGCCAAGTGCCAGATTTTTGAATGATTTCCGATTTTACCCCTAGATCTAGCACATCACTTACGCGAGAAATACCTTCATCAAAATGGATTTCAAATTCGGCATCACGAAACGGTGGAGCCACTTTATTTTTAACAATCTTGGCGCGGATACGATTCCCAACCACCTCTTCTCCCCTCTTGATAGCCTCAATCCGACGCAGATCAATACGAACAGAAGAATAAAATTTTAAGGCATTGCCTCCCGTCGTTGTTTCGGGGTTACCAAACATAATTCCAATTTTCATACGAATCTGGTTAATAAAGATAACACAGGTTTTGGATTTGCTAATTGCGGCGGTTAATTTTCTTAAGGCCTGGGACATTAATCGAGCCTGTAGCCCCATATGCGAGTCACCCATTTCGCCTTCAATTTCTGCCCGTGGGGTGAGCGCGGCAACAGAGTCAATGACAATTAAGTCCACCGCATTCGAGCGTACCAGTGTTTCGGTGATCTCTAGGGCTTGTTCACCTGTGTCAGGTTGGGAAATAAGAAGATCTTCCAGTTTAACGCCAACGGTTTTGGCATACGCGGAATCAAAAGCATGCTCTGCGTCAATAAATGCAGCTACTCCTCCCATATTTTGAATTTGCTTGATGATGCTTAAAGTCAACGTGGTTTTTCCCGACGATTCCGGACCGAATATCTCGATCACACGTCCTCGAGGTACGCCTCCAATACCTAATGCTAAATCTAAAGCTAAGGAGCCCGTTGGTATGGCGGCCACATCGGTAATAATTCCAGAGTCAAGTTTCATGATCGAGCCTTTACCAAACTGCTTTTCAATCTGCAAAAGGGCTAAATCCAAAGCCTTTTTCCTATTCTCCATATCCGTCGCTTTCTTTGGTTCCTCTGCCGCTTTTTTTTGTTCAGCCATGTCTCCCCTCCATTGGTAAGTTTATGGGGTAGGTTAATTGGAATTGACAAATTATACATGAGTCATTCATGATTGTCAATAAAATCTCCTCGGGGATAGAATGAAAAATCATTGAAAATTATCAAGTTATAACAGGAAGAAGTTTTATAGCTTCATGTTTGCGTTAAAATAAGATAAATTTAAGGTAAGCAAGGACAGCCCCGACTTTTCTTAAAGAATTTTTAGATGTAATCGGGACAGCCCTTGCTTGCTCTAAGAAATAAATTTAAGGTAAGCAAGGACAGCCATAGCAGCGGTATCGACTTTGAGTACAGTAGCTCCGAGATCCACAGGGATACAACCATGTGATTTCGCCAGCTCAACTTCGTTAGAGGTAAAGTCTCCCTCGGGACCAATCAGAAAAATGATTTTTTTTTCGCGATCGATGTGGATAGAGTTAATCAATTTCCGGTCTCCGGTTAAACAAGGAATCAAAGCAATAGTATTTTGGTCGAGATTTTGAATAATATTTTCAAAATTTGTCAGAGGATGAATTATCGGAATGGTTGTACGTTTCGATTGTTTGGCGGCATTAATGGCAATAGTTTTGTAACGAAGAGTCTTTTTTCTAATATCTACGCTACGCAGAGAAAGTTCAGTTCTTTGTGTTTTCATCGGGATAATTTCATCGACACCTAATTCAGTGCACTTTTCAACGATCCATTCAAACTTTGCCCTTTTGGGAATAGCACAAGCTAAAATAATGGAAAGTCCTTGTCGGGGAATTCTGGGTAGGAGTTGATCAATCCGAACTTCAACCTTTTTTCGCTGGATCGACAAAATGGTTCCTAGCGCTTCTTTCCCGGAACCATCGAATAGACTAATTTGGTTGTCAATTTTTAAACGCAGGACGTTTTTAAGATGATGAATTTCTGCTTGGTCAGAGAGGCTGATCACTGTGGAATTAAGATTGGCATGTGCACAAAAGAATCGATGCATGGACGTGGGACTTGTGTCTTAGGTTGCGATTTAATTTAAAGTGAATCGGGAGGGGATCGAACCTTCGGCCCCCTGTCCCATCTTTCCTTAATATTATCAGTGGACCGAGGGGGAGTTGAACCCCCGACCTCCTGCTTGCGGAGCAGGCGCTCTCCCAAATTGAGCTATCGGCCCACAAATTTTTATAGAGGAAGATGGGACTGTCATCACTTCATCTAAAGTAAATTTGTTTTCCTTAAGGAAAGTGATGGCTGCTTGCGGAGCAGCATCAATTTTCCTTAAATTATTTTTTAGTGGTAGTTGGTACTGCACTGACTCTTTCTTTATATAGAAAAAGTTGGTGCAGCACTAACTACCTTAAATCTTTTTA
>JAHFGK010000162.1 GCA_023247475.1 Candidatus Omnitrophota bacterium | reverse complement strand
CCTTGCACAAGACCCTTGATGATTTGATTTTGTTCTTCTTGGGTACGGAAACGACTCAACATGGCAACGTGAATGGGATAATTTTTCAGCCGTTGAGTAAAGTTGTAGTAATGCTGTTCGGCTAATATAGTAGTAGGGACAAGCACCGCAACTTGTTTGTTATTCATAACCGCCTTAAAAATGGCACGCAGTGCAACTTCGGTTTTGCCATATCCGACATCCCCGCAAATAAGTCGATCCATAGGGACAGGCGATTCCATATCTGCCTTGACTTCGTGAGTGGAACGGATTTGGTCGGGTGTCTCGGGATACATAAAGGATTCTTCAAATTCTTTCTGCCAGGGGGTGTCTTTATCAAATTGAAATCCTTTAAGACTCGCACGCAAGGCATGGGTATGTAATAACTCCGCGGCGAGTCGTTGAAGGCGTTTTTGAATTTGAGCGCGAACGCGTTTCCATTCCTTCGATCCCAGTTTATAAATTCGCGGCGGTTTTTTGGTAAAACCAATGTATTTTTGGACTAAATGAATATCATGCTTGGGAACAAAGAGTTTATCCCCTCCCTGATACTCAATGACAAGATGGCTTCGCTCTTGGGCGGGGATATCTAATTCGGTGATCCCTAAAAATCGGCCGATCCCATGATGGGTATGAACAACGTAATCCCCTTTTTGGATATCGACAAAATTATTTAAGGGTGTTTCGGATGAAAAAGGGGCGGGAATCTTCTCCTTTGCTTTAAAGGGAAGAATCATGACAATTTTATGTTGCCAAATCGCTTGGCCGTTCTTTAGATTGATACTGTTAATGGAGCGGATCTTATCGTGATCAAGATCGATGCGGACGGGACAATCAAAATTCTTGGGATAAATATCAATGACGCCGCCTCTTTGGCTGAAATCTCCCTCTTCGTTGACTGATTTGACATTGCGATAACCGTGGGCGGTTAAGTTTTTTCGTATCTCCTCAATATCGACCGTCTGATCCACAAAATATTTCAGCGCACTAAACATAGAGTATCATTTTGTCACACCTATCAAGCCAAGTCACTTTTTTTTCTGCCAGGCTATCACGAGGGGAGAAACAATATAAATGGTGGAATAGGCCCCGGACATAAATCCAATCAATAGACACAAAGCAAATGAATTTAAAACTTCCCCTCCAAATAGAAAGAGGGAAATAACAACAAAAAGGGTGACCGAAGTTGTCAAAATGGTTCGACTCAATGTTTGGTTGAGGCTTTCATTAATAATGTCAACTAAATTTGCCTTACGTAAACGGTTTCGATTTTCGCGAACCCGGTCATAGACAATAATAGTGTCATTGATGGAATAACCAGCAATGGTCAAAAGCGCAGTAACAACCAGAAGATCAATTTGTCGATGGGATATGATGGTAAGTCCGAGAGCGACAAAAACATCGTATAAAAGGGCGATAACACCGGCTATAGCAAAATCAAAATCTTTAAATCGAAAACCGCAGTAGATGAGAATCCCTGCTAAAGCAAAAATAATCGCCAAGATGGCTTTATTGCGTAAGGCTTTCCCTACGACGGGTCCCACCTCTTCAATTCTAAGGACATCAAAGCTATTGTCGGGCATTTTAGTTCGAAATAACTTCGCCACGTCATCGTACGTATTCTTAGAAGTGCGGATGATGACATCTTCGGGTTTTTTATCCAACTGCTGTATAACAACGTCTTGGAGATTGATTTCTTTTAAGTATTGTCTTAGATCCTCGGCTTTCAACGGTTTTTTGAATCGATATTCTTGGATTTGTCCGCCGGCAAAATCAATGCCGTAGATACTATTCCCTTTTGTCACTAAAGCATAGATACTGGCAATAACAACAATCGCGGAAAAAGCAAAACAAATGTAACGTTTGGATATAAAGTTAAAATTAGGCCTAGGAAAAAATTCCAGCATGGGCAAAGATTTGACTAATTTAAGATTGACCAAAATTTGTAAAAGAGTTCGGGTAACAAAAACAGCCGTAAATAGCGAAGTTAAAAGACCGATCGACAAAGTGACCGCAAATCCTTTGATCGGCCCCGACCCAAATTGAAAGAGCATGAAGGCAGCAATTAACGTGGTGGCATTGGAATCAAATATGGCGTTAAAGGCTTTATTAAAACCAACACCAATGGCGGATTGTAAAGGTTTACCGTTTTTTATTTCTTCCCGGATCCGTTCATTAATAAGGACATTGGCATCCACCGCCATACCCAAGGTTAAGATAATACCAGCAATACCAGGTAATGTGAGAGTAATTTGGGATTCCGGAAGCATAATTTTTAAGAAACCCATGGTTCCAAAAATCATGAGCATATTGATTATTAAGGCTATATCCGCCACAAGACCGGACACTAGATAATAACCCAGCATGAAAATAAAGACTGAAGCGGTTCCGATGATCGAGGCTTTAATGCCAGTATCAATGGAATCTTTTCCTAAGAGTGGACCTATGGTACGCTCTTCTTCAATGTGCATGGGTGCGGGTAAAGAACCCGAGCGTAAAGCTAAAGCTAATAACGAGGACTCGTCAAAAGTGAATTGTCCGGTAATTTGGGCATGTCCACCTAAAATGGGTTCTTGAATGTTGGGGGCTGATAACACTTCTCCATCCAGAATAATGGCGAGTCGGTGTCCGACATTATTCTGGGTCAAGTCACCGAATTTTTTCGCTCCATCGGCATTAAAAGTTAAAGAAATGTAAGGCTGGCCGAAACTGCGGGAATCAAAATCCACTCGGGCATCGGCGATCGTATCTCCCGCTAAAGCAACTTTATCTTCCAGTAATACCGGAGGATTCTCATTTTCCTTTTTAACATATTTTAATATGTATCCAGGAGAGACATTCCCAGCGAGGGCTGCTTTAAGTTTAGCCGGATCATCACTGACTAATCTAAACTCTAGTTGCGCTACACGCCCGATCATAGCGAGTGCTTTCTCACGATTGGTAATTCCCGGTAATTGGATAAGAATTTCATTTTCTCCTTGCCGTTGAATGACCGGTTCGGAAACCCCTAAACCATCAATGCGATTCCTTAAAATTTCAATGGCTTTTAACACGACATCATTCTTGGCGTTCTCGGAAAGTTTTTCTGTATCTACCTTTAAGATAAGATGCATCCCACCTTTTAAGTCCAGCCCCAAATTGATCCTTTTATCTAAGGGGAAGGCAAAAAATAAACACGCGACCATTACACCCAGAATAACAAGGATCTTCACTTTTAGATTTTTATTCATCGATTGAACCTCTCATTTTTTGTTTAATCCTGTGACTTATTGACTTTATTGATGGAGGCAATGGCTTCTTTATCGACTTCGATTTTGACATTATCATCGATACGCACGATGACTGTTTTATCTTTCACATTAATGATTGTACCGTGAATTCCTCCTGTAGTAACAACTTCATCGTTTTTTTTAAGGTCGGCAATCATTTTCTTAAATGCTTCTTGTTTACCCTTCTGAGGTTTAATCACAATGAAATAAAATATAAAAAAAATAAAAATGAGCGGAACAAATTGCATTAAAGGATTAACCGTTTGCTCAGGCGGCATGAGAGGATCCTTTCGTTTAAGAGTTCTTAGTTATTTTTTATTTTTCGTTCTATTTACGAGCGATCTAACGGTGTCACTCATCTGGGCACCTTGCTGTAACCATTTGTTTAGATTTTCGTGGTCAACGGATAATACTGCTGGATTTTTGGAAGGGTCATAATGCCCTAAGATTGCAAGATTACGACTTTGCCGCGATGAATTACCGCTCATGACAACAATACGATAATTATAACGTTTGTTGGTTGTGCTCCCTACCTTTTGTAACCTTATTTTTACTTCCATGAACTTCCCCTTTCTTCTGGTTTGTTGTTTATTCTAGTGTATGGGCTAACTCGATGGCCCTGATTTGCGCCTTAGCCTTGTTGATTGTTTCTAAGTATTCTTTTCGAGGAACGGAATCAGCCACAATGCCAGCACCTGTCTGGACGTAAGCCCTGTCCTTAGTGACAACAACTGTGCGTATGGTAATGCAAGTATCGAGGTTGCCAGAGAAACTAAAATAGCCGATACATCCCGCATAGGGTCCACGGGAAACCTCTTCTAATTCTTCGATGATTTCCATGGCCCGGATTTTGGGGGCGCCAGAAACAGTTCCGGCGGGAAAAGCGGCTTGTAACACGTCTAAAGCGTCTTTATCCGGCCGCAATTGTCCTTTAATATTGCTTACAATATGCATGACATGAGAATATTTTTCAATGCCCATAAATTCCGAAACTTGCACACTTCCTTCCCGGCAGACACGTCCTAAGTCATTACGTCCTAAATCCACCAGCATAATATGCTCCGCTTTTTCTTTGGGATCGTTTAGAAGATCTTTTATCAGGGTAAGGTCTACCTGATCATTTTGTCCCCGCGGCCGCGTCCCGGCAATGGGACGGGTTTCCACCACACCTTCTTCACAGCGGACCAAAAGTTCCGGAGAAGATCCGACGATGTGAACTTGATCAAATTTTAAGTAGTACATATACGGGGAAGGATTAATGGAACGAAGCGCTCGGTAAATATGAAATGGATCGGTTTTCAACTTGACTTGAAAACGTTGAGAAAGGACGACTTGAATAATATCTCCGGCTTGAATTTTTTTCTTAGCTTCTTCAACGATGTGCGTAAATTTATCTTCGGTAAAGTTGGATTTCACATTTAATTTGATCGATTTGGGATTTTTAAGCTTAGGCTTACTTTTTTTGATGTTCGGTTTTTGAAGTTCATCGATCATTTGATCAATTTGACGAACACCCTTTTTATAAGCGATACGTTTCGCTTGGGATGAACTATTCGGATCGATGGAAACACAGGATACTACCTTAATACTGTGATTGCGATGATCAAAGATGATTAAATTGGAAGCCAAAATGAGGAAAATATCCGGTAATTTTAAGTCATCACGGGTTGTTTGTGGTAGTTTTTCGAAAAAACGAACGACATCATAGCCGATATACCCAACCAGCCCGCCACAGAATCGCGGTAGTTGCGGTAAATTCACAAATTTATACTGGGAAATGATGTTCCGGATAAACATTAAAGGAGTATCGGTGATTTTTTGAGTTTCTTTTTGATAACGATTGTTCTGACAGTGAATAAGCTCTAAGGTATGATTTTTACTGCGTAAGATTAGTTCAGGATTTTTCGCCAAGAATGAATAGCGTGCGACCTTTTCTTCTCCCTCGACCGATTCCAACAAGAAGGAATACTTCGCACGATGGGCAATCTTAAAGTAGGCGGAAACAGGCGTTTCCAGATCTCCCAAGATTTCCTTATAGATAGGAATGAGGTTTCCCCCCTTTGATAATTCTAAGAATTTTTGTTCCGTTGGATAATACTTTTGCGCACTCATTTATTTTTTATTTTCCTATAAAAACAACTTTTTTTATTCGTGTGACAAGCAGCTCCCACTTGACGTACTTTGATGAGGAG